>JBDRZD010000013.1:0-33519 GCA_039803745.1 Caldifarciminota bacterium | reverse complement strand
AGTTTTGGTTTTGCCTTTTTAACTCCCCTTACCATCATGCATGTATGTATTCCTTCAACAACAACTCCAACCCCATAGGGTTTTAATTTTTCCATTAAAAATCTTGCTATCTCTATTGTCATTCTTTCCTGAACCTGTAATCTTCTTGAAAAAACATCAACAATCCTTGCAATCTTTGATACACCAAGAACTTTTCCCTTTGGTATGTATGCAACATGGGCAACTCCAAAAAAAGGAAGTAAATGGTGCTCACATAATGAATAGAATTCTATATCCTTTAAAAGGACCATTTCATCATAATCAACTTCAAATATTGCCCCTTTTATAATTTCTTCAGGGTCCTGCCTGTATCCTTCTGTAAATTCTTCATACATTTTGCAAACTCTTAAAGGCGTTTTCTTAAGCCCTTCCCTTTTTGGGTCCTCTCCAATATATTTTATGATTTCATAAATGTATTTCTCAATCTTTTTCACAGAGCCTCCACTTCAAATATGTTTTCATCTGTTTCATAAATTTTTATTTTTGAAATTTTTTTGTTCTTAATTTTATCTTTTAAATAAATCAAAATATTTTCCCCTGTTGGGTTTTTATCCTTAAAAAATTTTATCTTGTTTAAATCCTTATAATTTAATAAATTTTTTATTTTTTCTATTTCTCTTTCAATTTCATCTCTTTTTATTAAAAAACCAGTCTTTTTATCAATTTCTCCTTTAAATGTTAAAATTAAATTATATTCATGGCCATGGGGATTTGCACATTTTCCAAAAAGTTTAATATTCTCTTCTTCCTTTAAATCCTTTTTAAATAATCTATGGGAAGCATAAAATTTTATTTTTTTTGAAATTTCAAAATCTTCTCCATAAAAGGTTGCCCAGAAATCATTTGATTCATAAACTTTTATTCTGTATAGTTTAACATTTTCAGGAAGTTTATCCTTTATCAAATTAAATAAAATTTTTGCAATGTTTTCTATTGTTGGTTGAATTTTTTTAAAATGGTGGAGTTCATTCAAATTCTTATGGTCAAAATCAGAAATTATTTCATTTAAAGTTTCTTTTAAATCATCTATATTCATTATCATTCCTGTTTCTTCATTTAATTTTCCTGACAGAGTTACTTCAACAACAAAATTATGTCCATGTAAATTTATGTTTTTCCCAAAAACCCTTTCATTCTTTTCTTTATCCCATTCTTCATTATAAAGTCTATGAGAAGCAGAAAAAGTAAATTTCTTTGTAATTAACATTTTCATAGTTTTAATTATAAAAGAATTCTCTATTTTATTACTATGAACTTTTTGCTTTTTATTACTCTCTTTTCTGGAATAAGAAAGTATATTCCCCTTTTAAAACTGTCTTTTCTTAATCTTCCTGAAGCATCAAATATCTTTAATGAATATTTTAAATCTTTATTTTTATTTTCTTTTTTAACTTCTTTAATATTTACTGCATAAATATCTATCTTATACCATCTTTCTCCATCAGGACCTATAAATCCTGTATCAGGTTCTTTATCTATTATAAAGAGTCTATCATCTGCATATGCTCTCGTATAGATACTTTTTATACCATTTGTTTTAGGAACCAATTTAAGCCAGTATGAAAATTCTGTATCTGGTGAAAGTCTTACAGAATAAGGAAAACCACCTTTCCATTCAATGAGTTCATATCCATAAAAATTGGGAATATGTATAACTTCTCCTATTCCAGGACCTGCGTTTTGATATTCTGTTATATAAAATTCATTTGTGTCAACCATTGCAAAAATACTGAACCTATAAGGTGAGACAAGTCCTGAATTTTTCAAATGAAAAAATATTTGTGTTTCCCCACTCCATATTGTATCAGGAATATCCCATGTAATAGATAAATTGCATGGTCCAAGTTCATAATCAGGATAATTAACATAGACTGGATTTGTTGCATATTCATAATATCCAAGCCAGTTTAAAATTTCTGCCCTTATAAAATCAGTATCCTGAGAGGAAAATGTTTTTTCAAATTCATAAACATAATTTCCTCCATATAAAGTGGTGCTGTATATAATCCCTTGTTTTGAGCAGATTCTTAACTCATCAAAAAGATCTGAATTTTCAACTTCAACTTTAAATTTTACATTCTTGCTTCCATAATTTATAATTATGTTTTCTCCCATAATTAAATCCATTATTCCATTTAAATTTGTATCAGCATATATATAAAGCCTTGAATCTTCCATTTCATCACATATCATCACTTTTCCAAATTTTATTGCCTTTAAAATTGTATCAGGATGATTTGATGATGCATAAACTGCTGAATGGGCTTTTAATGGATTACCTCCTGGCTCATATCCATGGTAATCAGAATTTCCTGTTGCTGCTATTCTTTTTCCTTCACACAATAAACTATGCCACCATGCAACAGCCTCAGCATCTGTTTTAATCCCATTTTTTGGGAACCATATAAGTCCATTAAATATTTCAATTATATCTATTCCGGGATCAACATTTGGATAATGACCCCATCCAAAACCAAGTTCTTCATCGCAGGGATGATTTATCTGAACAAGCCCACCTCTGTATGTTGCATCATCAATCATTTTTTTAATTGAAGAAATTTCAAAAACTTCGCTTCCTTCGGGTCCAAGAATGTTTGTATGACCTGAATCATTTGTTGTCCATTCTGTTGCCCTTATTGGCATACAATTTCCAGTTTGATGGAAGGCTGTATCATAACACTGCTGGAGTGTATTGTGGTCAGAAAGGGCAGCAAAATGACCACCAAGATTATTCACCATATTCAGTATTTCACTCACTGTATATAGACCATCAGAATATGTTGTATGGATGTGAAATGTTCCATAAAACCATTCATATCTTGTTGCCCATAATGTAATTTTTATATTGTTTTTTTCATAAGTTCTAATTAAAAGAGAATTTCTTCCCTCTTTAATTAAATTATTTTTTAAATTTATTGTATGGTAAAAACTATTTGAATTGTATTTTCCATGAAAATTATCATTTAAAAATAATTCAAAACTTTCTATTCCTTCAATATTTAAATATATTTTTTTGAAATTGAAAGGAGAAATAAAATCAATTATAATATCTTTTTCACCCGAAGTTTTTATTCCTTTATAAATTATTAAGTCATTCTCAAGGGGAATCCTTGCATAAATTATATTCAATAAAATTAAAATTACACATCCATTTTTCATTTGTCCCCTTTCTTTATTTTACTTTAATATTATAAATAATTTTTAATTTGACTTTCAAATGAAAATAGAAAAAATTATAGGTGGTTCTGATAGAATATTTTTAAGGATTAAAAATGAAGATAGTTTTGTTTTGATAAAGGATAACCCTTTTTCAAATGATTTTATCTCTTATATAAAAATTCAAAGATTTTTAAAAAAGAAAAATCTTGGTGTTCCTGAAATTTATTATTTTGATTTAAATAATGGTATTCTTATTGTTGAAGACCTTGGCAAAAATTCACTTTTTAAAAGTCCTGAAGAGAAAAATTATATAAAGGTTATTGATTTTTTGGTGAAAATGCAGGTTGAAGGTATAAAAGGCTTTATGAATTTAAGATTGCCTTATAAAAAAATTTTTGATAAGGAAAAACTCCTTTATGAAACAGAATATTTTAAAAATTTTTATTTAATGAATTATCTTAAAATTAAATTTAAAAAAGAAATAAAAAATTCCTTTGATTTTCTTGCAGAAAAAATTTCAAAACTCAATTACTTTTTTATGCATAGAGATTTCCAGTCAAAGAATATTTTTATAAAGGATGGAAAAATAAAAATTACAGATTTCCAGACAGCCCATAAAGGACCCTTTACATATGACCTTGCCTCTTTAATTTTTGACCCTTATGTTGATTTAGATGAAAAAGTTATAGAAAAACTTTTAAAACATTATTATGAAAAGATGAGAGATAAAATAAATTTAAATTTTAATGATTTTCATTTCTATCTCAAATTAACAGGAGTTCAAAGACTTATGCAGGCACTTGCTGCATATGTAAATCTTTCATTTTTTAAAAATAAAAGAGAATTTAAAAAATACATAAAAGTGGCAGAAAGAAAAATAAAAAAAATTTTGAGAGAATTAAATATAAAGGAAATTGAGCCTTTGAAAGAAATATTTCTTTAACTTTATACTTAACCTATGAAATTTATTTTAATTTTCTTATTCTTAAAAGGAGAATATGCACTTGAATTCTTAAAATTTGGAGCAGGGGCAAGAGAGATATCTCTTTCAAATTCAGATATAGTTCTCTTATCTCCTTCCTCTGCACCTTTGTATAATCCTGCCTGTGCCATTTCTGATAATTTTTCAATTATGTTAAATAAATCTTATGCCTTTGATGGAATTATGGAATACAATTATCTTGGTTTTTGTTTACCCTTATTTAAAAAAATTTATCTTTCTTCTGGTTTTTTAATCCTTAATATACCTGATATTCCATTTTATTCAAAGGAGATTGAACCCGGTGACACAAATTTTTATCCTCCTGAAAAATATTTTGATTTTTCACAAAGGGCATTCCTTTTAAATTTTTCCCATAAAAAATTTCCCTTTGGCATTAATTTTAAAATTATAAACCAAAAAATGCTTGAAGCAAAAGGTAAAGGGATAGGTTTTGATTTTGGAACAAGATATTCTAAATTTACAAAATTTGGCAATTTTTATTTTGGTTTTGTATTAAAGGATATAGGAGGGACAAAGGTTTCATGGGGAGATAGGGAAAGGGGAGAGGAGAGTCCTGCATATCATTTTGGATTCTGTTATTCAAAGAGTTTCAATTTTTTAAATTTAAAAATTTTTTCAAATACTTTTTATGACTATGATTTATACAATTCTTTTGGTGTTGAATCTTCCTTTTTTGAAACTTTATTTTTAAGAATTGGTTTTTTATACTTTGATTATTTTTCAATTGGTATAGGTTTAAAATTTAAGTTTTTTGATGTTGATTATGGATTTAAAAAGAATGTAATAGGGGTTGTTCATTCAATTTCTTTAACCTTTAATAAAATATGATAATTTTAATATTTTTATTTTTAAACGGATGGTCAGGTGATTTTCTCCTTGATCAAAATCCAAATTCAAATCAATATCTTCCCCATTCTTTTCAGAATTCAATATGTGAAAACGATTTTCATATAATAATATCAGGTTATGAAAATCCAAACTGGTTAAAATCAAGAAATTTTATATATTTTAAACCCTTTAATGGTGTATGGAGTCCAAAGAAAATTCCCCATGATGGAGAAGATTTTGATGAGCATCCTGTTATCCTCTCTGATAAGAATAATTTTCTTTATATATTTTATCAAAGATTAAAAAAATATGAACCTTATTCAATTTATTATCAAGTTTCGGAATCACCTGCAAATTATGAAAGTTTCACATATCCTAAAAAAATCGATTTTGGCTCGCAAAAGTGGAGTGAATTGTCTTTAAATTTTGTTTTTGATAATGACGGCAAAATAAATCTTTTATTTTCAAGTGATTCAGGGAATTCTTTTAATATATACCATGCCAAAAGAATAAATCCCTTTTATTTTGAAATTAAAAAAATAAGTGAAGGAGGGGATAACATTTTTCCCCAAATAATAAAGGTTAAAGATACAATTTATATATTTTATTTAAAATTCTTTTCATCAAATTCATTTATAACTCTAAATAAATTGAAAGATGTGTTTAAGGAAAACATCTTATATTCCCTCGGAGATGATATAAAATATTTCTTTTCTTTACCTTATTTTAATTCAAAAATCTTTATATTTTATACAAATAATGAAAGCCTTTTTTTTGCAATTTATGATATTTTAACAGGTAAGATAATAGAAAATAGAGAAATTTTAAAATATAAAGATATTTATGAAATAAATGGATGCTGTGATTCCCTTGGTTTTGTCCATGTTTTTTTTACAGCAGGATGCGGTGAGGAATCTGATATTTTTTATATTTATTCTTATGGAGGCACAAATTTTTCAGAGTTAGAAAAACTCACATTTACTCCTTTTCCCTCTTATTCTCCTCATTCTTTTTATTCAAAAAAAGAAGTAAAAATTTATTTATTCTGGACAGATGAAAGGGATAAGGGTTTAAATTTGCCATTTTACTCAAAAATTTATTATAAATTTAAAGATGTTGGTAAATTAGAAAATCTTGCTTTTAAACCAAATATCTTAAAAATCAAAAGAATTAGAGAAGTTTATAAAAATGGGATTTTTTTTGACATAAATGGAAGAAGAATTTTGAAGGATTTTAAAAATGGTATAATTTTTATTCAAGAGAATAATGAAAGAATTAAACTGATAGGATTATGATTTTAAAAATAATTATTTTTTCCTATTCTCTTCTTGCAATTCCAGATGGCGAATTTAAAGTTATTTGCAATGGTAAAGAAATAAGACCTTTGATAAAAGGATGGATAAGGAATTTAAAGGTTGGTATTTTTGATATTCCTGAAATTAAAAGTTTAAAAATAGAGGGTGAGAAAGGGAATGGCTCTTTTAATAAAAATTTTAAGGATGTTCTTGAAAAAATAATCTTGAATAAAGAGGATATTGATAGATTCTCTTATAGGATTGATTTAATACTTGATAATCCTCAAATTCCATTCAACCACGCAATTAAAATATATACAAAAGAGGAAGGGGTTTATAGAATTTATGGGAATATGTTAAGGAGAATAGGTATAGATATAGATACTTTGAATCCTAAAAAGGCACATCTTTTTTATAGAGGAAGGGAGGTTCCTTTTTATTTTTATGGTGAGGAAGATGAAGTATTTAATGATGGTGATTATATTGAATTTATTGCAGAAAAATTAACGGGTGAGAAAACCTTTCATCATCCCTATACAGATTTTAATTCTTATTTTTTATATTTTGATTTGGAAAATGGTTTGAGATTTATAAATAAAAATTTGGTTCCTTTTGATTCACTAAAGGTTATTAAATACTTTTTGAAAAAATACCATTTTGAAAAAGATTCAATATTTATGGATTTTACAAAGATGAGAATGGAAAATACTGATTCCCTTGATTTATGGTACTGGAAAATAATTTCTTTTCAAAAACCTGAAACAATTAGTTTTAAAATAGAAAATCCAGATACAGGTTCTCTTTTTAAATTTAAATTCTACTTTGAAACCTTTGAGACGCAAGATGTCCCCTTCCCAAAACATAAAACCCTTATAAAAATAAATGAAATTTTTGAAGATACATTTATCTGGGAGGATAATTTACCTTATATTGATTCAATTTTTATTCCCGGTAAATTTTTAAAAAGCGGAAACAACTATTTAATCTTAAAGGAAGATTCAACTTTCAGTAATATTTCAAGTATTTTAAATTTTTTTGAAATTGAGGGAAACTTTTCACCAGAAATTTTGTCCCATTTCTATAAAATCTATCCTTTTTCTGATACTTTTTCAATTGTTTTAAAAAAAGGAAGGAAAAAAGAAGTTTCTCTTTATTTTTATCCATCAATAAAATTTGGGAAAATAAGAGGAAATTTTAAAGAGGGATATTATGAATATAAAATTACCCTTGAAAGTTTTCCATCAGGATATTATTTGATTGCAGATACATTTTTTATTCCTGAAAAAATTGAGTTTTATGAAAAAGAGGAAATAATAAATCCTTCTGGAGGCGCAGATATTGTGATAATCACTCCAGAGGAATTCTATCAAAAATGTTTGATTTATAAAAATTATAGAGAGTCAGAAGGTTATAGGGTTAAAATTGTTAAAATTTCTGATATATACAATCAATTTTCCTATGGGATAAAGGAGCCTGAGGCTATCAGGGAATTCTTAAAAAATGCAATAATAAAATGGAATCCATCTCCTTTTGTAGTAATTCTTTTTGGTGACGCCTCTTATGACCCTAAAAATATAGAAAATGAATGTATTGATTTTATTCCTACATATTTATATCCTGCAAAAGCACCTGGACAGGCAGTATATTATTCAAGACCTGCCTCAAGTGATATATATTATACACTTCTTATAGGAGATGACCCATTCCCTGATATTTTACTTGGAAGAATTCCAGTAAATAGTTTAAATGAATGTGATATCTTTTTAAATAAGTTGATTGAATATGAAAAAAATCCTGAATATGGATGGTGGAGAATATCTCCTTATTTTTTAACAGAGGTTCATGAGCAGGATGGAAAAATTTTTTATGATGCCTGTAAAAAATTGAAAGAGGAAAATTGTTTATCCTATTTGGATTCAAGAATAATTACATTATCAACTGTCCCTAATTTTAAAGGCTATACATTTCCTGAAATTTTAACAGAACTTTCAAAGGGAAGTTTAGTTATAACATTCATAGGTCATGCATCAACAACATTCAGAACAATTTTCAGGAACAAAACATTCAAGGCTGAAAGATGGTATGATATTTATAATTTTAGAAAATTGCCATTTTTTATTGGGATGAGTTGCTGGGTTGGTGATTTTGCTGGCTTTTCTGAAAAATATGCACCTGAAACTGGTAAATCCTTTCTTGAAATTCCCCTTTTCCTTTCTCAAAGAGGAATAATAGGTTATGCTGGAGTTACAGCCTCCTCACCTTCGCCTGAATATGGAAATTATAAGAATATTACTTATCTTTTACCAGAAGGATTTTTAAAGGGATTTTTTAAAGAGGGTATTAAAAGATTGGGTGAA
Source organism: Caldifarciminota bacterium (assembly GCA_039803745.1). Taxonomy (GTDB): domain Bacteria; phylum Hydrothermota; class Hydrothermia; order Hydrothermales; family Hydrothermaceae; genus JBDRZD01. The sequence continues at coordinate 24,838 of JBDRZD010000013.1, read as the reverse complement.
ATTCATTTATTTTCAAGACTCCATACATTACTTTACATTCCCTATTTAGAAGGTGAATCAAAAAATGTTTATTATACATTTAATTTAATAGGTGATCCACTTTTAAAACTTCCCTTACCTGAAAAAGAGAGTTTGCAGGTTTTCCCAAATCCTCTTTTACCCAATGACTCTCTTTTTATATATTCTTATCCTTATAATATTCCATATGGAAAGGCTCTTGAAAGAATAAAAGTTTCTCATCAGGATACAGGTATAGTTTTTTATAAATTTAAAAATTATAATCTTCTTCCCTTTGTTGATACTGCAATAATAAACTATTCAGGAATTAATTCAAAGGGCGAAGTAAGGATTTATTTTTATAATCCCAGTTTAAAAAAAGAGGGGACAGGCTTTTCAAATTTTTCATTGAATGGTGCCTTTGTTGAAAATGTTGAATTTATTCCACCACTTTTAATTGATACTCCCTTTCATTATGTGAAATCAATAATAAAATCAGTTAGAAACATAGATACAATTTTCCTTTTATGGAATTATGGTGATTCAATTTCAAATCCTATTTTTATTAACCTTGAAAGAATTCATGATACATTTTTAACACAAATTCCAATAGGTCCCCTTTATCCCGGTAATAATTTCTCTATTTGCTTTTATATAAAAGATACATCAGGGATCATCTTTTATACAGATACATTCACATATAAAGTTCCCGAGTTGGCAGATCTTAAAGGAGGTAAGATAAGTATATTGCCCTTTATAAAGGATAAAAATTTAAAACTTATATTTCCAATAATAAATGGTGGTGAAAGGGACGCCGAAAATTTTAAGTATATTTTTAAAATAATAAAAAATGATGACACTATTTTTTCAAGAATTGATAGTATGAGTCTAAAGGCTTCTTTTAATGATACTTTATTTTTAGACTTAAAAGATTTTATTTATTTTGGCAAATTAAAAATTTATTATAATCTGGATTTTGATAATAAAATTCCTGAATCAAACGAGAATAACAATTCTTTAATTATAGAGATTGAAAATCCTTATATATTTGTTAAAGACTCAACAGAATGGATAAGTTTTGAGGATTCTTCTTATTTTAAGATAAGGAGTGATACAGGTATTTTTGAGTTTAAAATAAGAAAAGATTTTTTAAAAAATCCGGGGATATATTTTATAGATACTCTTTCAGGAATAATTATAGAAAATTTGATGAATAAAAAAGATTTTGAAATATTATTTAAGATTCATTCAATTTCTGATACAACTTTTCTTTTTATCTTTTCAAAGAATGACTCATTATGGCATAAGATTGAAGGAATTGATGGTAATGATTTTTCCTTGTGGAGAGCAGAGGAATCGGGTATATTTTCCTTTGGTTATATTAAGGATAAAAGAGGTCCTTTAATAAAATGTCTTTTAAATGGGGAAGAAATTGAAGAGAATGCAAAAATTAAAAAAGGAATGAGTCTTGATTTCGTTTTTTCTGATTCAAGTGGTATTGACCTTTTTTATGAAAAGCCAGAAATACTTTTAGACGGAATAGATATATTTGATAGTTTGAATTTTAATAAAGGAATTCAAAACCCAAAGATGATTTCCTCAAGTTATAAATTAAAGAATTTGAAAGAAGGGATTCATGCCCTTGAAATTAAAATTTATGATTGTCTTGGCAATCTTTCTTCAAAAACAATTTCCTTCTTTATATTTGAACCCTTTGATATAATATTAAAAGGAATTTATCCAAATCCTGCAAGAAAAGATAAGGTTGTTATTGTCTTTGAGAATACAAAGGAACTTGAGTCAATAAAAATAAAAATTCTTACAGTTTCAGGAAGAGAAATTTATGAATTTGACCCTTATCAAGATCCTATAAGACCGCCCCTTACAAGAAAGGGGATTCACTGGGTTGAATGGTTTTTAAATGATAAATTTGGTAATAAAGTTTCAAATGGTGTTTATATTCTTTATATAGAAGGAAAATGGGGGAATAAAATAAAAAGGATAATTGAAAAGATTGCTGTTTTGAGATGAAAAAAATAGATTTTAAAGATATTTATAAAATTGTTGAAGTTTTAAGAAAAAAGTGCCCATGGGATAAGGTTCAAACATTAAATTCAATGAAAAAAGAACTTCTTGAAGAAGTTTATGAGATACATGATGCAATAAATAAAAAGGATTATGAAAAAATTAAAGAAGAAATAGGGGATGCTATTTTGAGTTTATTTTTAATGATAAAAATAGGGGACGAAAAGGGATACTTTAAAAAGGAAAAACTTCTCAAAGATTTAAAGGAAAAAATAATAAGGAAACATCCCCATGTTTTTAAGAATGTTAAATTTAAAAATAAAAGGGAATTTTTAAAATACTGGGAATCAGAGAAAAAAGAAGAAGATTTGAATATTACGATGCCTTCCTTGCTTTTATGTGAAAAAATTTTAAAAAGGATGAAAAGATTGGGTAAAAAAATAAATAAAAAAGATATTGAGAAAAAAATTTTTGAGATAATTAGAAAGAGAAAATTTAATAAGGAGTCTCTTTCCGCCCTTCTTTTTTATTCCTCAATTCTTTTAACCCTTAAAGGTTATTCACCAGAAGAGATTTTAAAGGAAAAATTTTTGAGTCTTAAATAAAGGAGAAAAAAAACTATGAAACTTGAAAATAAAAAAGAGATTTCTATGGAAATTAAAGGTTTTAAAGGTAATAAAAAGAAAACAAGAGAGAGTAAAATTAAAAAAATTATGATTGTAAAAAATATATAATTTATTTCTTTTATTGCAAAGAATGCTCTTGATAAAAGTCTTATCATTAAATAAATTGAAATTATTATTGAAATTAAAACAAAGTCAATCTTTTGGAATTTATAACCCTTGCCAAAAAATATTTGCCATAAGGAGGGTAAAATTGTAAAAGATAAGATAAGTAATAAAAGAAGAGTAAGAATTATGAGAAATCCGGTCAATTTGATGTATTTGTAAAATTTTTCTTTTTTTTCTAAAGAAAGAACATAACTTAGATTTGGAAGCAAAGGAATGAATATTCCCGTAAAAAGGGTTTTTATTCCAAGAAAAAATGTTAAAATGGCACTTAATGTCCCTATATCTCCATAAGGCGCGTTTTTTATTTTCATTAAAATTATTCCGATATAAAAATAACTTTCAAGGATTGAATTTACACTTGACATCATCAGGGGATTTTTTGGAAGGATTATTTCTTTAAAATTGAATGAAAGATAAAAAGGGGTAAGTCTTTTTAAAAGATAAAGGGTTAAGGGAAATGTTAAAAATACAGAAATTAAATAGGAAATTTCAAAATGGATTAATTTACTTTCCCTTAAATAAAAATATAATCCTGAAATTAATATCAATATTCCAAAAGATAGATTTGAAATTGCAACATAACTTATTTTTCTGAATCCAAGGAGTGCCCCTCTTAAAAAAATTGTTGAAAACATAAACAAAAAACATAGGGAAAATAAAAAGAAATTTACAAAATTTTTGTCAAAGAATTTTTTAAGAAAAAGGGGAGATAAAAGGAAAATTAAAGTATAAAATGCTATTGAGTAAAAAATAAAGGAAGAAAAATACTTTTTTAAAAAGTCTTTTAACTTTTCTTTATCAAAAATCTTTGATAATTCAACTGAAGAGAAGTCTCTGAATCCTGAAGAGAAAAAATCCGCAAGTAAAAAAAACAAGGAATAAAAAATGCTCAATTTCCCAAATTCTTCTTTTCCTATTTTTCTTGCTGCAAGTATTTGAAATAAAAAAAGGGAAAAACCTGTTATTCCGAGTGCTAAAATCATATAAAAGGAACCCTTTACGATTCCTTCACCTTTTGAATTTTGATTCATTTAAAATATCTTTTGACCTTTTCCTACTATTTCATTGAAAGCCTCTTCAAAGAAATTCGTTTTTTTTCTTATTTCTTCAGGAATTTTCTCACAATAATATTCCCACGATTTTTTGATTTCTTCTTTTAGGATTTCCTTTAAATTTCCTTCTTTTAATCCCATTTCCCATTTTTCTCTATAATAATTCGTTATATCTTTAGCAAGAATCCTTGCAAGCCTTTTTGCCTTTTCATAAAGTTTTCTTTCTTCTTCGTCCTTTGGTGGAACATATTTTCTTTCTTCTTTTTTTTCTTCTATAGCTGCAATTGGAAAAATATTTCCGCATTTTTTACATCTCGCCTTTATACCAGGTTTTGCCTTTTCTTTTGGTAATTTATATTTCGTTTTGCAGAATGGACATTCTATAATTATATATTCTTCTATTTTTTCTCCTCCTCTTTTTCTTCTTCAGTTGTTTCTTTTGCTGCTTTTTTAAATTCCCTGAGTGCCTGACCCATACTTCTTGCAAGTTCTGGCAATTTTTTTGCCCCAAATAAAAGAAGAATTATGAGGAATATAAGAAGGATTTCTTGAAAACCTAAATTCATTTTTCACCTCCTATTCTGCAATTGCAAGTTCTTCCTCTTCTTCTCCTATTACTTGAATATTCTTGAATTCTCTAAACCCTGTGCCTGCAGGTATTAAACTTCCAACAATTACATTTTCTTTAAGTCCTTTTAACTCGTCCTTTTTACCGTATATTGCTGCTTCTGCAAGAACTCTTGTTGTTTCCTGGAACGAAGAGGCAGAAATGAAGCTTTCTGTCGCAAGAGCAGCCCTTGTTATACCTAAAAGAACAGGGGAATAGGTTGCAGGTTTTCCTCCCCTTTCAAGGATATTTGCATTTTCTTCAAGAACAGTTACCCTATCAACAAATTGTCCTCTTACAAATTTTGTATCACCGGGATCCTCTATTTTTACTTTCCTCATCATTTGTCTTACAATAACTTCAATATGTTTATCAGCGATTTTTACTCCTGAAAGCCTGTATATTTGCTGTATTTGGTCCATAAGGAATTCCTGAACCGCCTGCACTCCTTTAATCCTTAAAACATCATGGGGATCTATCTGCCCTATTGTGAGTGGATCACCTGCTCTTATTCTTTCTCCATCTTCAACAAGGAGATATTTCCCATAAGGAATAGTATAGGTTATTTCGGTTCCAACATCAGAAATAATTTTTACTTCTCTATAACCTCTTTCAGGTTTCCCTATTTTTACAATCCCATCTATTTCAGCTACAACTGCTTTATCCTTTGGAACTCTTGCTTCAAAGAGCTCCGCAACTCTTGGAAGACCTCCTGTTATATCTCTTGTTTTTCCTGCTTCTCTTGGAAGTTTTGCAACAATGTCTCCTGATTTTATTGTCATTCCTCTTTCAACCAATAGATGGGCACCCTTTGGTAATGCTATTTCTTCTAAAATTTTCTTTTTATCACTCATTATTAAAATAGCCGGGTGCTTTTTCTTTGTCTTATCCTCTATCACTATTTTTTCAATTCTTCCGCCTTCAAGAGCTGATTCATAGAAAGTTACTCCCTCTTCTAAATCTTTGAATTCCACAATCCCTGATTTACTTGCAAGTATTGGTATATTATAAGGTTCCCATTTACATATTACATCACCTTTTTTCACTTCGTCTCCATCTTTTACAAATACTTTTGCTCCCTGAGGAATATAATAATTTCTTACCATTTTTTTCTCTTCAAGACTTACAAGTTTTATAAGTCCTTTCTTTGTTATTGCAACTTTTGCACCTTCAGAATTTTCCGCTACACCAAGACCTATATATTCAACTTTTGCATCAAAAGGTGCTTCATGGGTGGATTCTTCCATTATTCTTGCAGCAGCACCACCTATATGAAATGTTCTAAGAGTAAGTTGTGTTCCAGGTTCACCTATGGATTGTGCTGCAACTATTCCAACAGGTTCACCTATTTCTACATTTTTACCTGTTGCAAGGTTCATTCCATAACATTTTACGCATATTCCATGGGGTGATTCACATGTTAACACGGATCTTATCTTTACTTTTTCTATTCCAAGATTTTCTATTTCTTGAGCAATTTCTTCAGTAATTTCTTCGCCTGCTTTTACTATTATTTCTCCAGTTATAGGATTTCTTATATCTTCGGCTGCAAATCTTCCTGTTATTCTTTCTGATAATGGCTCTATTATTGCTTCTCCCTCTTTCAAAGCAGTAATTTCTCTTCCAAGAATGGTTCCACAATCTTCCTCTGTAATCACTACACTCTGTGCAACATCAACCAGTTTCCTTGTAAGGTATCCTGCGTCTGCAGTTTTAAGAGCAGTATCAATTAATCCTTTTCTTGCTCCATGAGTGGAAATAAAGTATTCAAGTACGCTCATTCCTTCTTTTAAATTAGACTTAACAGGTGTTTCGATAAATTCACCAGCAAGACCTATGGTCCTTTTCGGTTTTGCCATAAGCCCTCTCATTGCCGCAAGCTGTTTTATCTGATCAACACTTCCTCTTGCTCCTGAATCCATCATCATAAATATTGAATTAAATCCGTCTCTATCTTTTCTCATTTTTTCCACCATCATTTCTGTAACTCTATCAGTGACTTGTGTCCATATATCAAGGATCATGTTGTATCTTTCGCCTCTTGATATTTTTCCTTTTAGAAATTCGTTTTCTACCTTCTCTATCTCTTTTTCCGCTTTTTCAATCAATTTTTCTTTCTCAGTTGGGACAAGTAATTCATCTATTCCAAAAGTGATTCCTGCTCTTGTTGCCCATTTAAATCCAAGGTCTTTTATGTCGTCAAGAAATTTTTCGGTTACAAGAGAACCAAATTTTTTATAACACTCATAAATTAAATTTCCCAGCTTTTTCTTATTTATTTCCTCGTTAATGAATCTTAAGGGAGGAGGAACTATGTTATTAAATATTATTCTTCCAACTGATGTTTCAATTATCTTTTCCTTTATAAGCACTTTAATTTTTTCATGAAGAGAAATTTTACCATTTTCAAAAGCAAGAATTGCTTCTTCAGGAGAAGAGAAGGAGCTTATTTTTTCTTTGCTCTTTTCTTTAATCTTTGTTAAATAGTTTATACCTATAACCATATCCTGAGTAGGAGCAATTATGGGGTATCCATGTGCAGGAGAAAGAATGTTATGCCTTGGTAGCATTAAGAAAAGTAATTCGAGCTTTGCTTCCATTGAAATTGGAAGATAAACAGCCATCTGGTCGCCATCAAAATCGGCATTGAATGGAGGACATACAAGTGGATGTATTTGAATTGCTTTCCCTGATACAAGTTTTGGTAAAAATGCCTCTATTGAAATTCTATGTAAAGTAGGAGCCCTGTTTAAAAGAACAGGGTAATCTTTTGTAATATCTTCAAGAATCTCCCATACTTCCTTCGGCTTTTCTCTTAAAAGTTTCCTTGCACTTCTTATTGATTCTGCAAGTCCCATCTTTTCCATTCTTCTTTCAACAAAAGGTTTAAAAAGTTCAAGTGCCATTTCTTGAGGTAAACCCACCTCATAAAGTTTTAATTCAGGACCAACCACTATTACTGATCTACCGGAATAATCAACTCTTTTACCAAGTAAGTTTCTTCTAAATCTTCCCTTTTTCCCTCTCAAAATGTCAGAAAGCGACTTAAGCGGTTGCCCCCCTCTTCCCATTACAGGTTTTGATCTTCTTGCATTATCAAGCAAAGCATCAACAGCTTCCTGAAGCATCCTTTTTTCATTTCTAAGGATTATTTCAGGTGCTCCAAGTGCTATCATATTCTTTAACCTGTTATTCCTCGTGATTACCCTTCTATAAAGGTCATTGAGATCACTCGTTGCATATCTCCCGCCTTCAAGTGGCACCAGTGGTCTTAAATCTGGTGGTATTACAGGAAGAACTTCAAGTATCGTCCATTCAGGTTTATTTCCAGATGTTAAAAAGGCTTCCACAATTTGATGCCTTTTCAAAAGTTTGCCTCTTTTTTCCTGTACAGTTTCATGATGAATTTTTGCCCTTATCTCTGCTGAAAGCTCTTCAAGATCAAGTTTTTGCAGAAGTTTTTTAATTGCTGATGCCCCCATTTCTGCTATTAAATCATCTTTTAATTCTTCTTTTAATTTTATATACTGTGTTTCTGTAAGAGGAACACCGGGTTCCAATTTTATGACTTCTTCTTTATCTTTATATTTAAGCCTGTATTCTTTACCTTTTATCTTTGACTCAACAACATCCGTAATTATATACATGTCATAATAAAGTATTCTTTCAAGGTCATTGCTTTTGATATCAAGAAGAAGACCTATTATACTTGGTGGTATTTTATAATACCATATATGTGCAACAGGAGCCGCAAGATTTATATGTCCCATTCTTTCTCTTCTTACCGATGCAGTTGTTATCTCAACTTGACACTTATCACATATCTGCCCCTTATATCTTCTTCCTTTATATTTACCACACGAACATTCATAATCTTTTACTGGTCCAAAAATCCTCTCACAAAAAAGCCCGTCTCTTTCTGGTTTTTGTGTTCTATAATTTATTGTCTCTGCTGATTTGACTTCACCATATGACCAACTTCTTATTTTTTCAGGTGAAGCCAATTTTATTGTTATTGCTTTTAAATCTGTAGGTCTTATTTCCATAAAACCTCCTTAAAATTAAGTTGTTTCAATTTCAATATCTAAACAGAGCCCCCTTAATTCATTTACAAGGACATCAAATGAAACAGGTAAAGAGGGCTCTGGTGGTTCTTCTCCTCTTATCACTGCTTGATAAAGCCTATTTCTTCCTCTTACATCATCAGATTTTACAGTCAACATTTCCTGTAAAGTGTAGGCTGCACCATATCCTTCCAATGCCCATACTTCCATTTCACCAAACCTTTGTCCACCAAATCTTGCTTTTCCGCCAAGCGGTTGCTGAGTTATAAGAGAATATGGACCTACAGCCCTTGTATGGATTTTATCTTCAACCATGTGAACGAGTTTCATCATATAAATGTAACCAACAGTCACTTCGTTATCTAAATATTCACCTGTTCTTCCATCCCTTATTCTTACTCTTCCGTTTTCCGGCAGACCTGCTTCCTTCAATTCTTTTTGAATTTCTTCAATAGTGAATCCTTCAAATACAGGGCATGCATAGTATTTTCCGAGTTTTTTACCCGCCCATCCAAGGAGTGTTTCAAGAATTTGCCCTATGTTCATTCTTGAGGGAACACCAAGTGGATTTAATATGATATCAACAGGTGTTCCGTCATCTAAGAAAGGCATATCTTCAATCGGTGCAATCTTTGCAATTACACCCTTATTCCCATGTCTTCCAGCGAGTTTATCACCCACCTCTATTTTCCTTTTCTGTGCAATATAAACTTTTATAAGCATGTTTACTCCATGGGGGAGTTCGTCTCCAAGTTCTATTTCTTTTCTTTTTGTTTTAAGATAATTTAATAAATTTTCCCTTTTCTCCCTTGCCTCATCAAGATACTTTCTTAAAATTTCTTCTGTTTTTTTATCACTTATGAATTCTTCCGGGAAATCCATGGAAAGTATGTCTTTTTCAAAGAATTCTTCAGTAAATTTACTTCCCTTTTTAATAGCAATTTTCCCTTTTGAAGTTTTTATAGTTTTTGCTGTTTTTTTCCCTAAAAGTTTTTCTTTGAAAACAGATTTTATTTTCTTTTCCAGTTCTAATACCTCATTTGTTACTTTCTCCTCAATTGCCTGTATTCTTTTTCTTATTGTTTTTTTTGCCAGAGGAATAGACTCAATATTTTTCGTAAGAATCTCAACATTTACCACTATTCCACTTACTCCTGGTGGAACCCTTAAAGAAGTATCTTTTACATCTCTTGCTTTTTCAGCAAATATTGCTCTTATTAATCTTTCTTCAGGTGTCAATTCTCTTTCTCCTCTTGGTGTTATTTTACCAACTAAAATGTCATCAGGATGAACTTCTGCTCCAATTCTTACAATTCCATCTTCATCAAGATGTTTAATCATGTCCTCGGGTACATTTGGAATATCTCTTGTTATCTCTTCAGGTCCTAATTTTGTTTCTCTTACTGAAACTTCAAGTTCTTTAATATGGATTGATGTGAATACATCCTCTTTTACAAGTGTTTCACTTATTACAATTGCATCTTCAAAATTATAACCATACCATGGTATGAAAGCAACAAGTAAATTTTTTCCTAAGGAAAGTTCTCCTTCATTTGTAGATAAATTGTCTGCTATTACATCTCCCTTTTTAACTCTATCTCCGGGTTTTACAATTGGAAATTGATGCATTATTGTTTCTTGATTGGTCTTCTTGAATTTAATAAGATTATATTCATCAAGATCTTCTCCTATTAATTTCTTTTCTCCTTCATCTGGTTTAATCACAATTTTTTCTGCATCTGCTTCTATTACAGTACCACTTCTTTTTGCAACAACCACAGTCCCAGTATCTATTGCCACTTTCTCTTCCATACCTGTTCCCACAATAGGAGCTTCTGGAACAAGGAGTGGTACAGCCTGTCTTTGCATATTTGCCCCCATAAGAGCCCTGTTAGCATCATCGTGCTCAAGGAATGGTATAAGTGAAGCAGAAGGAGAGACTATTTGTCTCGGTGAAACATCCATATATTCAACTTCTTCTTTTTTAACAGTGGGGTAGCCTCCCTTATATCTAACAGATACAATACTTGGTATTATATTTCCCTTTTCATCTAAAGGTGTATCAGCAGGTGCAATTTTTACATTATCTTCCTCAACAGGTGTTAAATAGGCTATTTCGTTCGTAACTTTTCCGTTTTTTACTTTTCTGAAAGGTGTAATTATAAATCCCATCTCATCTATTTGGGCATATGTGGTAAGGCTTGTGATAAGTCCTATATTTTGTCCTTCAGGTGTTTCTATTGGACATAATCTTCCATAATGAGAGGGATGAACATCTCTTACCTCAAAACCTGCAGTTTCTTTTGTAAGTCCACCTGGCCCCATTGCTGATAATCTTCTTTTATGAGTTAATTCGGAAAGTGGATTTGTTTGTTCAAGGAATTGAGAGAGCCTGTTAACTGTAAAAAAGGAAAGTATTGTAGCAGAGAGAACTCTTGGATTTATTAAATGGTGTGGCAATAGTTTCCCTTCCCTTTCAAGGAGCATTTTTTCTTTAATACTCCTTGCAAGGCGTGTAAGTGCTAATTTAAATTGGGCTCCAAGAAGTTCACCAACCCTTCTAACTCTTCTATTACCGAGATGGTCTATATCATCCAGTGGTTCTTCTCCAAGATATAGTTTTAATGTCCTTCTAATGATTTCTTCTAAATCCCATATTGTTAATTCTTTTTTATCTTCTGGAATATTAAGCCCTAATCTTGCATTAAGTTTATATCTTCCCACGCTTCCCATCTCCATTTTTGTTTTTGAGAAAAGAACTTCATTTATATAAAATCTTGCCTCTTCCTCTGATTTTGGTGGTATAAATCTTATTATTCTGTATATAGATGCGAGGGCATCGGTTTCTGTTTTCATTCTGTCATGTCGGATTGTGGCAAGAATTACATCAAGTCCCGGTGTTTCAGCAGGATAAACTTCTACTTCTTTTATATTTTTTTCTTTTAGTTTTTCTATTGCCTCTTCATCTAAAAGAGTAGCAGTATCAAAAAGTTCTTCTCCTGTTTCTTGTATTACAATTTCGGATGCTGTGTAGTATAAATTTGATTCCAGTTCAGAAACTTTAATTTTCTTAGGTTTTCCAAAGAAAAATCTTAATATATCCTTATTTGTTCTGTATCCAAGTATTCTTAAAAGTCTTGAAACAGGGAATCTCCTTCTTTTGAGGAATGTAACTCCAAATATTTTTTGAGCATCTATTGAAAATTCAATCCATGGTCCTCTATAAGGCACTAAAAGTGCAATATATCTTGTTGTATCTCCTTTTTCTTCAATGTCAAAATATATACCAGGAGACCTGTGCAATTGGTTTACTATTACTCTTTCCACACCATTTACTATGAATGTACCCTTTTCGGTCATAAAAGGAAGGTCACAAAGATAAACTTCTTCTTCCACAGGACTTCCTATTGTTTCTTGGGTGTCTGGATTTTTTTCAATTAGCCTTAGTGTAACAAATATTGGAACTGAATATGTAAGATTTTTTTTCTGGCATTCCTCAGGTTCATATTTCGGCTTGCCTATCCTATAACCTACATACTCTAATACAAATCTCTTATGAATATCTTCAACAGGAAAAGTTTCATTTAAAAGAGCATGAAGTCCTTCGTTTTTTAATTCTTCCCCCTCTTTTAATTTATCAAGCTGTAAGAAACTTATAAAAGATTGAAGTTGAACCTGTAAAAGATTTGGCATTTCTATTAATTCTTTTTTTTGATTTACTCTTTTTATAGGCATAATTGCCCCTCCTTATAAATTTTTCTATTTATCTTTATATCTTAAACACCTTTTTATTTACTTAATTTCTACTTTTGCACCCAGGGCTTCAAGAGCTTGTTTTATTTTTTGAGCTTCTTCTTTTGATGCACCTTTTTTAATTACACCCGGAGTACTTCCTATAAGGTCTTTTGCCTCTTTAAGACCAAGTCCTGTAATTGATCTAATTTCTTTTAAAACAGGTATTTTTTTCTCACCAGCATCTACAAGAATTACATCAAATTCTGTTTTTTCTTCTACCTGTGCTGGTGCTCCTGCACCGCCACCTACCGGAGCACCCATAACAGGAACTTGTGCTGATACACCAAATTTTTCTTCAAGTTTTTTTACCAGTTCTGCCAATTCTATTACTGTTAGAGATTCAATTCCTTCTATAATTGCGTCTATTTTACTTTTTTCTGCCATTTAAATCCTCCTTTTTATAAATTTTTCTTTTTCTCTTCAATGTTTTTTAAAATAATTAAAAACTTAAACAGAAATCCCTTTAAATTCATAGTGATTCCAAATATTGGCATATTGATTGTTTGAATAAGTTTTCCCCTTAATTCTTTTAATGGAGGCAATTTCGCAATATTTATTACTTCTTCTCTTTTATAAACTCCTTTCCCTATTATTATTCCCTCCTTAATCTCTCCCTTTTTGATTTCCTTTATAAACTCATAAGCTTCTTTTAGGGGTTCTACAGGATCATCATAAGCTAATAAGAGGGCATTTTGTTCTCTAAGAAAATCATCAGGAATTTCAACACCTGTTTCCTTTAATGCAATTTTTGCGAGCCTATTATTAACTACCTTTAAAATACCTTTTTTGCTTTTTACCTTTCTTCTTAACTCAGTTATTTCAGGCACATTCAATTTGGAAAAGTCTATAAGATAAAGCGCTTTAATGTCTTTTAATATATCTTTAATTTCTGACACTTTTTTAATTTTTAGGGCAGATGGCATTATTTTCTCCTTTCTTTCAATTTTTCAAAAACATTATTTAAATCAATTTTTATACCGGGTCCCATTGTTGATGAAATCACAATTTTTTGAATATAAGTACCTTTAAAAGAAGAGGGTCTTGAATTTTGAACCTCTTCAATAAGTGTTAAAAAGTTCTCAATAAGATTTTCTTCTGAAAAAGATGCTTTTCCAATTGGTGCATGAATATTTCCTGTTTTATCAACACGAAATTCTATTCTTCCCTTTTTGAGTTCACTTACAACTCTTCCTATTTCCTTTGTGACTGTACCTGTTTTTGGGGAAGGCATAAGCCCTCTTGGTCCCAAAATCTTACCGAGTTTAGAAACTTCCGGCATTGTGTCAGGTGAGGCAACTACATAGTCAAAATCAATCCATCCAGATTTTATTTTTTCTATTAGATCTGTGAAGCCAATATAATCCGCACCTGCTTCTTTTGCCTCCTTTTCTTCGTCACCTCTTGTAAAAACCAAAACCTTAACTTTTTTACCTGTTCCATAGGGCAAAACACAGGCTCCCCTTACCATTTGGTCTGCTTTTCTCGGGTCAACCCCAAGTTTTATGCTTACTTCAATTGTTTCATCAAATTTAGCAGTTGCAAGTTCCTTTACAAGTTTTATTGCTTCATCTACCTTATAAAGTTTTTCTCTTTCAATTTTTTCAAGTAAAGAAGTATATCTTTTTGAATGTCTTCCCATATTATTCCTCCACCTCTATTCCCATACTTCTTGCAGTTCCTTCTATTATTCTCATGGCAGCTTCAAGAGAATCGGTATTCAAATCAGGCATTTTCAGTTTTGCAATTTCCTCTATATCCTTTTTTGTAACTTTTCCAACCTTAACTTTATTTGGTTCTCCTGATCCTTTTGCAAGTCCTGCCTTTTTCTTTAAAAGAACAGAGGCAGGCGGAGTTTTTAAAATAAATGAAAAACTTCTATCTTTATATATCGTTACAATTACCGGAATTATAGTACCTGCTTGGGACTTTGTTGCATCATTAAAAGATTTACAGAATTCCATTATATTTACTCCATGTTGTCCAAGTGCAGGTCCTACAGGCGGTGCAGGGGTTGCACCACCTGCTGGTATTTGAAGTTTAACCTGTGCAACTATTTCTTTACCTTTTGCTTTCATTTTAATAAACCCTTTGAACCTGTGTAAAATCCAAAACTACAGGAGTTGTCCTTCCAAATATTGTAACACGGACTTTTAATTTACCCCTGTCAGGGTATACCTCTTCTACAATTCCTGTAAACTCTGAGAATGGACCATCAATAATTCTAACTGCTTCTCCTTCTATGAATGGTGTTTCAGCTCTTTTCTTTTCCTTTTCTTTTTCAATCCTTTCTAATATGCTGCTTATCTCATTTTCCGAAAGAGTTATTATTTCTTTTTCTTCTAATGAACTCCCTTTTATCAAGGGTCTTAATGCTCCATAGGACCTGAAAATTTCCATAACCTCTGCGTCAGGAACCATCTCTACGAGTATATATCCTCTAAATAATGGTTTTTCTTTGACTACCCTCTGCTTTTTTACAATACTTACAACAGTTTCAGTTGGGATAAATATTCTTCCCACTTTATCTTCAAGTTTTTTTTCCTTCACAATTGTTTCCATTATTTTCTTTACTTTCTTCTCTTTTCCTGAAAGAGTCCAGAATACAATCCACTTCTTTTCTTTTTTTTCGGTATTATCTTTTTTTTCTGTATTCATCTCAAAAATACCCCTACTATTCTCGCAATTATAAAATCTAAAATTCCAACAAGAAAAGCAACAAGAAATGAAAAAATAATCACAGCAATTGTTGAACCAATTGTAATATCTCTTGTAGGCCAGCTTGTTCTCTCAGTCTCCACTCTAACTTCATCAAAAAAAGCTTTAAAAGCACTTATTATCTTATTCATTTTACTTCTTTATGTAAAGTATGTTTTCTACACCATTTACAGTATTTTTTAAGCGTGATTTTAATATTTTTCTTTTCTTTTGATTTTGTAGCCGTGTAATTTCTTCTTTTACAAACTTCACATTGTAAATGTACTATATCCCTCATTTTTTAAATACAAATTCAGGCCTGGAGGGATTTGAACCCCCAACCATCGGATTTGGAATCCGACGCTCTACCTTGTTGAGCTACAGGCCTAATTTTTGCTTAATTAATTTAAGTTTTATATTTTAAGGGATAAAGTATAATTAAGTCAAGCGGAGGGGGTGGGATTTGAACCCACGCTCCCCTATAAGGGGATATCCGGTTTCGAGCCGGACCCCTTAAACCTTGCTCGGGCACCCCTCCAAAGGTATAAATTATATTAAAATTTTAAACTTATTTGCAACCATTACATTTTTAACTTTAATATTAAACTTATGAAAATTTTTTTATTTTTGATAGTTATTTTTTCTCAATATAAAGACAAAATAGTTGCAGTTATTGATAAGGAAGTTGTTTTACTTTCTGAAATAGATGAGATTTTTGATTTTTACAAATTGCAATCAGGTAAAGATTTTTCTCCTGAAGAAGAAAAGGAAGTGAAGATGCAAATTCTTCAGGAAATCATAAGAGAAAAACTTTTATATTTAGAGGCAAAAAAGGATACTTTAATAAATGTTAAGGATGAAGAAGTTGAAAAAGAACTTGATAATAAAATAGAGGAGATTAAAAATCAGATTGGAGAAGAAAATTTTTTTAAAGAACTTGAAAAAGAAGGTCTTACAGTTGAAAAACTTAAGGAAAATTATAGGGAAAATATAAGAAGGAGTCTTTTCATTCAAAAATATATTTCAATGTATATTTATCCAAAAATTGTAATTTCTCCTGAAGAAGTTAAAAAATTTTATGAAGAGAAGAAAGATTCAATTCCTGAAAAAGAGGAGGGTTTTTATATTTCTCATATTTTAATAAGGATTTTGCCAGATAAAGAAAAATTAAAAGAAGCAAAAATTAAATCTGAAGAAGTTTATAAAAAACTTAAAAGTGGTGGTGATTTTGGTTATTTAGCATTAAAATATTCTGATGATAGAAAAACTGCTCTTGAAGGAGGTGAAGTTGGATATATTAGAAAGGGTATTTTACCTCCTGAGATTGAAAATAAAATTTTTTCCTTAAAAAAAGGTGAATTTACAGAGCCAATTGAAAGTGATTATGGTTATTATATATTTAAAGTGCTTGATAAAAAGAAAGATGAAGTTAAGATTGCTCAAATTGTTATAGGTGCATTACCTGAAAATGAGGATACATTAAAGGCTTTTGAAAGAGCAAAAGAGGCAAGAGAGTATGCAATAAAAGAAGGGTTTGAGAAGGCGGTTTTAAAATACTCGGATGATTTTATAACAAAAAAAGAAGGTGGAAGTCTCGGATTTTTACCTTCAAGGGGAATGGATGAGAGAATAAAGAATGTTTTAAAAAAATTAAAAGAGAATGAAATATCAGAAATAATTCTTGGAGATATCGGATATCATATATTTAAACTTGATAAATATGAAAAAGGTGGAAAACCTTCCTTTGAGGAAATTCAGAATGATTTGAAAAATTTAATCATGCAGAGAAAACTCAAAAAAGAAATAGAGAGAATAACTGAAAAGATTAAAAAGAATGTTTTTGTTGAAATAAAAGGATTTGAGGATTGATAAATATTTATTTTTAATAGGGATTCTTAAATCAAGGACAGTTGCAAAAAAGGCTTGTGAAAAAGGTTATGTTTTTATAAATGAAAGGAAAGTTAAAGGGTCTGTAGAAGTTAAAGAAGGCGATATAATTTTTCTTGATTTTCCTTTAAGGAGTATAAAGATAAAGGTTAAAAAAGTTCCTGATAAAAAAAGCATTTCAAAAAAAGAAAGAGGTGATTATTTTGAAATTTTATCTGATGAAAGAAAAGAAATTATTTAATATAGGAATAACATCAGGGGATCCATTTGGTATAGGTCCTGAAATTATTTTGAAGTCATTAAATATTTTTAAAGATAAAAATTTTAATTTCATTCTTTATGGTGATTTAAATTTTTTTGAAAATACAGCAAAAAAATTAAAAATTAAGTTTCCTGAAAATTTAATGATAGAAAATGTTTACAAAATAAAAAAAATACCTTTAAAGCATCCTTCAAAGGAAGGCGGAAGATATGCTTACGAATCAATTATTAATGCAATAAATGATTTAAAAAAGGGAAAAATAAAGGCACTCCTTACGCTTCCTGTAAGTAAAAAAGGTATTATTCTAAATGGAATAGATTTCAAAGGGCATACAGAATTCCTTGCGAAAATTTTTGGTTTAAAAGAGGATGATGTTTTAATGAGTTTTATTTCAGATAATTTAAAAGTTGCTTTACTCACAACCCATATTCCAATTAAAAAAGTTCATAAATTCATTAAAGAGGATTATTTAGAAAAAAAGATAAGAATTCTTTTAGAATGGAACAAAAAATTTTTTAATAAAGTTCCAGAAATTGCCTTTTTATCTTTAAATCCCCATAAAGGAGAAAATGGAGAAGAGGAAAAAATTATGGAAAAAGTTATTAAAAAATTTGATTTTATAAAAGGAATTTATCCATCTGATTCCTTTTTTACAAAAGATTTGTATAAAAATTTTGATTTCATATTTGCCATATATCATGATCAGGGTCTTATCCCTTTTAAAATACTTTCAAAGGGCAAAGGATGTAATCTTACAATTGGTCTACCCTTTTTAAGAGTTTCCCCAATTCATGGTCCTGCTTATGAAATAAGTAATAAAAATATTGCAGATATAAAATCAACTTTATTTTCAATAAGATTTATTTCAAAATTAATGAAATTTTTTTAAAATAAAGAAATAAAAAATTGAAAATAAAATTACAGGTAATATTGTGGGTAATAATCTTTTATATATTTCTTTCCATTCACCCTTAAAATATTCTTTTGTTAAGGAAAGACAGAGGTGGGCAGGTGTTAAAAGAACTCCTGAAAATCCAAAGGTATATACAAGCATAACCCATGCATAATCTATATTCCCTTTAAAAGATGAGGCAAGCATAGGGAATGCAACACCTGCATAAATTTGATTTATTCCTGTTAAGAATCCCATTATAAATGAAATAAAGGTGATTATTAAATAATTTAAAACATTTGATAAATAAATTTCTTTTTGAATCCTTTCAAAAATAGAAGCGGTTATTATTATTTCCCTGTATATCATTATAAATATAACAAGAAAAATTATTGTTAAATTTAAGGATTTATAAAAAATTTTGGGCACTTCCTTAAAGCAAGTTTTAGTTATAAATAATGTAATTATTATTCCTGTGAGAAGGGAAATCAAAAAATTTATTTTTAAAATTGTTAAAATTATAATAATTCCAATTGGTAAAAGAGGATAGAGGGCTTTTATATCAATTTTCCCATTTCCATTTTTCTTTTTTTCTTTTAAAATTGGAATTGTGAATGAAAGTCCTGATATTATTGAAACAATAGAAAGGGGGAAAAGGTATATCATCAGTTTATAAATTGGAACATGCAATGTTGCAGAAGCAACAATAAGACCTGGATAAAAAGGCCAGAAATATTCCCATACATGCCTGAACCAGAAATTAATATATGTTTTTTCTGATGGAGATATTTTAAAATTTTCTGATGCAATCTTAACAGCAGGTGCTGAAACAAGGGCTCCACCTGGCATTGGTAAAAGACCTATTATTGCAGGGGGCAGGATTAAAGCCCATCTTTTGTCTTTAAAATATAGAAAAAAATTTACAATCCCCTTTAAAATTTCCTTTTCATCCATTATTTTTTCAAGAAAAAGTATTATTATAATTATTCCAAGCAATTCATAAGTATAATAGGATTTAAAGGCTTTTATAATTGAATCTTTAAATTCACTAATTTTGAATCCAAAAATTAAACCTGTTGCTATTATTAGAAAAAATAAAATCAGGGCAATATTTACCTTCAGTCTTACAAGGAGTAAAATAAATAATATTAAAACTATAAGTTTTAAAATTGTAAACATAAGTGATTAATTATAACATTTAAAAGGAAAAATTTTCACATTTCTTAAAAATTTTTTCAACATATAGAAATTTTAAATATGTCTTTGTAAATAATGGATTTTTTATCAAATTTTTAATTGCCTTTATATAGGGAATTTCGTCATACTTTCTTCTGTCCATCAGTTCTCCAATTAAATTTAATTCTGAATCACTTGATGAATATAAAATATTTCTTGCCTTATAAATTGATTTTGAGAAAATAGGCAATATTTTTAAATTTTCATTAAATTTTTCAAGTTCATTATAATTTTTGTTTTTCAAAAATTCTTTTATTCTTTCGGCACATAAAATTGCTGAGAGTAAAGCACCGTGAATTCCTGCAAAGGTTAACTGGTTAACAAAGGCACCTGCGTCTCCAATGAAAAATTTTTTATCTTTATATAAAAATTTTGGAGGATTTAAAGGAAAAGGGAGTTTACCTGTTATTGTTTTAAAAACATCCCTTTCATTTAAAAAATTTTTTATTATTTCAAACTCCTTTTTATCTCTATATGCTTTCCCAATTCCAAAATAATCACCATGATAAAATTTCCACATGTATATCGGTTTATAAATTTCTCCATAATAAAACTTAAGAAATTCATTTTCCTCATTAGATTTTATTCTTTTTTCAGTTGCAAATAAAAAACCCTTATAGGGATATTCAATTCCCTTTATAAAATTTGTTCCACTTGCTATTACAATCAAATCTCCTTTATAAATTTTTTTTAATCCAAAAATTTTATTTCCCTCTATTCTTTCAACTTTATCCCTTATTATTTTCCCTCCATTTTTTAAAAATTTCATTTCAAGAAGTTTTTCAAGTTTTTCCCTGTCAATCAAAAATCCCTTTTTAATAAAATAAATTTTTTTACCATTTGGCAAAATCATTACACTTCCTTTAATTTCTTTCTTTTTAACACTTTCTATTATTTCCCTATCCCCTAAAATTTCAATTCCATTTTCACTTACACCTTCTGCACATTTTAAAGGCTTTCCAATTTCTTCCTTTTTCTCAATTATCTTTACATCAATTCCACTTTCTGCAAGATTTATGCCACAGAAAAGTCCAGAAATTCCTCCACCTATTATAAAAATTTCCATCTATTTTTCAAAAAATCCTTTAAGGCTTCCTTCCAATCTCTTAATTCATAAAATAATGAAGAAAATTTTTTGTTATCAAGAGCAGAGGAAAAAGGTCTTATTGCTTTTTCCTTAAAATAATCAGAAGAAACAGGAACTATTTCAACATCTAAATTTAATATTTTAACAATTTCCATCGCAAAATCATATCTTGATATCCTTCCTGTATTCACTATATGGTATATTCCATAATTTGAAGAATTTATGAGTTTTTCTATTCCCTCTGCAAGGTCTTTTGTATAAGTTGGTGAACCATATCTATCATTTACAACTTTTAAAATTTTTTCCTCTTTACATTTTTGAATAAATTTATAAACAAAATTTTTTTTACCTTCTCCATAAAGCCATGATGTCCTTACTATAAAATATTTTTTTAAATTTGAAATTATTTCCCTTTCTGCCAAAAATTTTGTTTTTCCATAAAAATTTAAAGGATTTGGATTATCCTCTTCTTTATAAATTTCCTTTTTTCCATCAAATACATAATCTGTGCTTATAAATATAAGATTTTTATCTTTCTCTTTTGTGTATTTTACAAACTCTTTTACAGACAAAAAATTTATTCTATAAACTTTCTCTTTTTCTTCTTCAGCCTTATCAACATCTGTATATGCTCCTGAAAGTATAATTATGTCAGGATTAATATCTTTTAAATAATTGTTTATTTTTTCAAATTTTTCTAAATCAAATTCTTCCCTTTTTGGCGCAATCACAATATATTTCTCTTTTAAAATTTCTATGATTTCTCTACCTAATTGCCCACTTGCACCAGTTAAAAAAACCTTTTTCATTTTGATTTAAAATTTGTTTATAATTATAATATAAAAATTATGAAAATTTTAATTGTTGTTAATCTTGAAAAGCCTGAAGGAGTAAAACTTGCAAGAGAAATAGTTGATTATTTAAAGAAAAAGAATATAGAAAGTGAAATAATAGAAGAAAATATTTCAGAAAGAGGTGATTTTGTTATAACAATTGGGGGTGATGGAACATTTTTAAAGGGTTTTCATATTTTCCCTGATATTCCTTTATGTGGAATACATATGGGTAAACTTGGTTTTTTAGCCCATATAGATTATGAAGAATGGAAAGAGGCAATAGATTTAATATGCGATGGAAAATACAAGATAATAGAAAGAACGCTTGTTGAGATGAATTTAAAAAGTGAAAATTTTTTTGCCTTAAATGATATAGTTCTTACAAACAAATTTCCCGGAAGACTTATTGAATATAATGTTATTTTAAAAGGAGAGAAATTGAATTTTCTTTCAGATGGACTTATAGTTTCAACACCAACAGGTTCTACTGCTTACAATTTTGCCAATTATGGTCCTGTTGTTGATGAAAATATAGAATGTATTATTTTAAATTCCTTATCACCCCACAATATTTCTCTAAGACCGATTGTTGTTTCAAAATTTGAAAGGGTTAAAGTTTTTCTTGGTAAAAAGACAAAAAGGGCTTCTTTCTGGATTGATGGTCAAAAGGAGGTTGAATTTGTGTATAATGAGGAGGCAGAATTTTTTGTATCAAAAAGAAAATGCAAATTTTTAATTCCCTCTGGATTTGATTTCAATTTAATAAAAAGGCTTAAAGAGAAACTAAAATGGGAATAAAAGAATTAAGGATAAAAAATTTTCTTTTGATTGATGAACTGAATATAGAATTTGGTGAAAATTTTAATGTTTTTACAGGTGAGACAGGTGCAGGAAAATCAATGGTTGCTGGAAGTTTACTTTATCTTTTTGGTGAAAAAATAGACTGGGAAATATTTAAAGATGAAAAAGAAATAGAAATAGAGGGAATATTTAGTGCTCCTTTCCATTTAAAAAATAGATTTGAAGAAAATGGTATACCCTTTGAGGATGAAATATACATAAAAAGAATAATAATACCTTCAAAAAAAGTTTCAAGATTTTATTTAAACGGTGTAATGGTTCCCCTTTCCCTTTTAAAAAACCTTGTCGGTGATCTTTTTGATTTTCATGGTCAGCATGAACATCAGAGCCTTTTGAATGAAGAAACCCATTTTTACTTTCTTGATGCCTTTGCAGGAATAAGTGGTGAAAGAGAAAAACTTTCTGAGATTTTGAAAGAATATAGAAAATTAAAAATGGAATATGAAAAAGAAAAAGAAGAGATTTTGAAATTAAAGGAAATGGAGGATTATATAAAATTTCAGATAGAGGAGGTGGAAAGATTGAATATAAAAGAAGGGGAGGATAAAGAACTTGAAAGGGAATTATCTTTCCTTTCAAAAAAGGAAGATATTTTAAAAAGAATAACATATTCTTTAAATCTTTTATATGAGGATGATTATTCAATAGGTTTTTATTTAAAAGAGATTTTGAAGAACCTTTTTGAAATTAAAGGGGTTGATAAAGAAATGGAGGAGATTTATAAAATTTTAGAAGATATGGAAATAAAAATAGGGGAGATTGTAAGGATTTTGAATGAAAAGAAAAATAAGTTTGAAATAGATGAGGAAGAGATTGAAGAAAAAGAAAAAAGGTTAAGTATAATAAACAGTTTAAAGAAAAAGCATGGAACAGATTTAAAAGGAGTTATTGAAAATGTTAAAAAATTTAAAAAGGAACTTGAAACACTTTCTTTAAGAGAAGAGAAATTAAAAGAAAAAGAAGAAAAAATAAAGGAGATTGAAAAAGAGTTAAATTTCCTTTCAGAAAAAATATCAAAAGAAAGAAAAAGGATTTCCTCAAGTTTTGAAAAGGAAGTAATAAATGAAATAAAGCCACTCGGTTTTTCATATGTTGATTTTAAAGTTGAAATTACTGAAAAGGAACTTGATGAGAAAGGTAAAGATAAAATAAGGTTTTTAATATCAACAAATAAAGGTATTAAGCCATTCCCTTTATCAAAGGTTGCATCAGGTGGGGAACTTTCAAGGATAATGCTTGGTATAAAATCTCTCCTTGCAAAGGTTGATTCTGTTTCAGGTCTTTTATTTGATGAAATTGATGTTGGAATAGGTGGTAAAGTTGCAGAAGAGGTTGGTAAAAAGATGAAAAAGATAGGTAAAGAAAGGCAGGTTATATGTATCACCCATCTTCCACAGATTGCTGCTCTTGCTGATACCCATTTTAAAGTTGAAAAAATAGAAAAGGAAGGGAAACCATTCATAACTGTTAAAAAACTTTCAAAAAAGGAAAGGCTCTTTGAAATAGCAAGGATGCTTGCAGGTGAAAAGATAACAGAAACTTCAATAAAGCATGCAGAGGCATTATTAGAAGAAGGGAAGAAGATATCTTGAATCTTTTAAATGTTCCAAATTTATTAAGCATATCAAGAATTTTTTTAACCCCATTTTTTTCCTATTTCCTTTCAAAAAATGAAATATTTGTTTCCTTTATTTTGTTATCAATAATAGTATTAACTGATGCACTTGATGGTCTAATTGCAAGAATTTTTTATAAAGAAACAAAGATTGGCAAGATACTTGACCATGTTATAGATAAATTTGTTATTGCCTGGATAATAACAACTCTTTATTTTTTAAGGGATTTCCCATTATGGGCTTTAATTTTGATAATTTCAAGGGACTTTATAAGTCTTCTTTTTGGAATTTATATATTAAAAAAAGATAAAATTTTTGGTTCAAACATATTTGGAAAAATTTCTGGTTTTTTATTTGCAATAACAACTTTACTTTTTCTTTTTAAATTAAAATTAAGATTTCTTTTCCTTTATCTTACAATTTCCTTTTTTATAATTGCCTCTTTGACATATTTAAAAAAATTTTTATATGGTTAAGAATGCAATAATACTTTCAGCAGGTTATGGAAAAAGATTAAGACCAATTTCATTTTTTATTCCAAAACCACTCATAAAGATAAATGGTAAAAGGATTATTTTTAATATAATTGAAAATCTTGAAAGATATGGTGTTGAAAAATTTTATATAAATCTTTATTATAAAAAAGAGAAAATAGAGAAGTTTTTGAAAAAATCAAAGTTTAGGGAAAAAATTTTTATTTATAAGGAAAAAGAACTTATGGGAACAGGTGGAGGAGTTAAAAATTTTGAAAAATATATAGATGATGATTTTTTTATTCATAATGTTGATATTTATCACAATTTAAACTTAAAAGAGTTTATTGAATTTCATAAATCCCATAAAAAGATAGGAAGTGTTTTAATATTTGAAAGTTATTCAAAAAGTGAATTCATAATAAAGGATAACTATGTTGTTGATATTTTAAAAAGAAAAAATAAAGAGAAAGTTTTAACATATTCAGGTATAGGAATTTTCAGAAAAGAATTTTTTAATTATATAAAAAATGGAAAAAGTGATTTAATAGATGCCTTTTATAAAATTATTTCTTTAAAAGAACTTATGGCTTATAAAATAAAAAATAAAAAAATTTTTGATATAGGAACATATAAAGGATTATTTGAAACTATGATTTAAAA
>JBDRZD010000012.1:0-35424 GCA_039803745.1 Caldifarciminota bacterium | reverse complement strand
TTTGAAATTCCTGCCCCATGAACAACTTCAACAACCATATCCAAGTTTTTATATGCCTCGGGTATTTCTTCCCATACTGTTTCTTTTGATGCAGCCTTTAATTTTACCCCCACTTTTTTAAGTTCTGCTTCAATATCCCTTCCTTTTGCCCTTTTTATTGCTGCACTCCTTGATAAAACCCTTCCTGCACCATGGCATGTTGAACCAAAGGTTTCTTCCATTGCTTTTTCTGTTCCAACAAGAATATATGAGCCTGTTCCCATGCTTCCAGGAATTAGAACAGGCTGACCTATATCTTTATAGCAATCTGGAACATCTTTATGATTTTTAGGGAATGCCCTTGTTGCACCTTTTCTGTGAACAATAACACTTTTTTCTTTATTATCTATTATATGAATCTCCCTTTTTGCAATATTATGAGCAACATCATATATCATTTTCATTCCAAGTTCTTCGGAAGATTTACCAAAAACTTTTTCAAAACTTTCCCTTACCCAGTGGGCTATCATTTGCCTGTTGCACCATGCATAATTTGCTGCACATATCATTGCAGAAAAGTAATCCTGCCCTTCTGGTGATTTAAATGGTGCACAGGCAAGTTGTTTATCAGGTAAAGAAATTTTATATTTTTCCATTGCCCTCATCATAACCTTAATATAATCATCTGCTATCTGATGCCCAAGTCCTCTTGAACCACAGTGAATCATTATACATACATTTCCTTCAAAAAGCCCCATCTTTTCAGCAATCTCTTTATCAAATATTTTTTCAACTTTCTGAAGTTCAAGAAAATGGTTACCTGAACCAAGACTGCCAAGTTGAGGCAATCCCCTTTCAATTGCCCTTCTTGAAACCTTATCAGGATTTGCTCCTTTCATCTCCCCTTTTTCTTCTGTTCTTTCAAGGTCCTCTTTCCATCCAAAACCTCTTTCAACTGCCCATCTTGCCCCTTTTACCATCACCTCTTTTAATTCTCTTTCACTCACCTTAATTTTACCTTCTGAGCCAACACCTGATGGAACATTGTAAAATAGAGAATCAAGTAATTTATCAAGGTATTTTAAAACTTCTTCATATTTTAAATCTGTTCTTAAAATCCTTACTCCACAGTTTATATCATAACCTACACCACCAGGTGATATAACCCCTTCATCTTCATCCATTGCAGCAACACCACCTATTGCAAATCCATATCCCCAGTGAATATCTGGCATTGCAAGGGAATATTTTTGAATTCCTGGTAATGTTGCAACATTTGCAACCTGCTCAGGTGCCATATCCTGCAATATTGAATTTATCATTTTTGAAGATGCATATATTATTCCATCAACCCTCATAGAAGATTTATAACTCTTTGGAATTCTCCATCTATATTCATCAATCTTTTCTAATGGACCTTTCCACACCTTTTCCATTTTATACCTCCTTCTCCCTGTTTTCTATAAGTTTTTCATAAATTTTAAAGTAAAATTTACCTGGTTTTCCATTTCCTATTTTACAATCATCAATCTCAACAACAGGTAAAATATCTATTGAAGTTCCTGAAATAAAAATTTCATCAGATAAAAATATATCATGAAAATAAATTCTTTTTTCATAAAATCTTAATTTTAAATCATTGATTGCCTCTATAACTTCTTTTCTTGTAATCCCTTCTAAAATTCCATTCAAAGGCGGTGTAAAAATAACATCATCTTTAACAATAAAAATATTTGCAGATGAAGCCTCTTTAACTTCAAGGTCTTCTTTAAAAAGTATAGCATCCCTTTTACCTTTCCTTTTTGCCCTTTCCCTTGCAATAGCATTTGGAAGTAAATTTATCGTTTTTATATGGACATTTTTCCATCTTTCATCAAAATGGGTAATACATTTAATTCCACTCTTTCTTATTTCATCAGGAACAGGAATAAATTCCCTTGCAGTTATAACAATTTGGGGATAAATTTTTTCAGGAAATGTATGTTCCCTTTTTGAAACCCCTCTTGAAATTTGTAAATAAAGCAAAACTTTTTCATATTTTGTCCTTTTTGCTATATCTAATAAAATTTTTTTTATTTTTTCAAAATCTAAATCAAAGGGTATTTCAAGAAGTTCCAGATTCCTTTTAAGCCTTTCAAGATGATCATAAAGCCTTATTATCCTTCCCTTTTCATATCTCATTGCTTCATAAACAGCATCTCCGTATTGATAACCCCTATCTTCAACATGTATTTTATATGCCTTTTCAAGTAAATAGATTTTACCGTTTATATAGGCAAGATTGGGCATCTATTTTAAAAAATCTATTCTTGCTTTTTATATGTGCTTATTTTAAAAATTGTGTAAATAGGACAATAATTAAACAACGATGTTAAAACAAGTATACCTCCTATAATTATTAAAATCCATTTAAAACCACCTCTTATTGAAAAGGCACCGAGCCCAAAAAGGATTGCACCTATTATAAGTCTTATCCAACTATCAATATTTCCAACATTTCTTTTCATTTTAACCTCCCTTTGTTGCCTTTTCAAGATTTTCAATAAAATATCCCTCTGGAACTGCTCCTTCAAATTCAATATTTTCATTTATGACTGTCTTTGGAACACCAAAAACATTATATTTTTCACCGAGTTCTGGAAATTCAATAACTTCTATAACATTTGTTTTTATATTCTTATTCTCAAGGGCAACTTTATTTGCAAGAACAGCCATTCTTGGACAATATGGGCAAGATGGAGTAACAAATACTTTTATATTTATTTCTTTATCAATATTTTTTATCTTTTCCTTAATTTTTTCATTCAATCCCGAATCGTTCCTTGAAACCATTATAATCGTTTCTATCAATGATGTAAATTCATAACCTGAAGGTATTCCATAAAATCTTATTCCAGTGTCCTCACCATCCCCTTTTAAAAAAACAATTGCAGGAACCCTTTCTATTCCATATTTTTTTGCATCTTCTTCATCAGATAAAAAATTTTTTATCTCCAGAGTTATTTTATCAGAAAGTTCTGAAACTTCTTTAAGTATCATTTCTGTATCTGGACAATACTCACAATTTACTGTTTGAGTAAAAAAGAGTATCTTTGTATTTCCCTTCATCTCTTTTTCGAGGTAACTTCTCACTATTTCTCTCTGCTCTTCATTTAAAAGTGTCATATTTCACCTCCTATTTAAAAACTTAATAATAAGGTAATTTATTCAAAATTTCAAGTTATTTTCTTTACCTTAACAAATTTTATTCTTTGTGATGTGCCTTCAACAATTTCAAATTCAAGGTTTTTATATAAAAATTTTTCGCCTTTCTCAGGAACCCTTTTTAAAAATGATATAATAAACCCACCAAGAGAAAAAACATCTTTTTCTTCTAAAGAAACATTTAATAATTTTTCAACCTCTTTTATCCCCATTTTTGAATGGAATATATAACTTCCATCAGAAAGAATTTTATAGAGAGTTTCTGGTTTATCAAATTCATCATGGATTTCTCCAACTATCTCTTCAAGAAGGTCTTCCATTGTAACCAAACCTTTTATATTTCCAAATTCATCAACAACTATTGCTATTGAAATTCTATTTTTCTGCATGTATGAAAAGGCATCAAAAAGTTTTTTATATTCAGGAATAAAATGGGCTTCCTGCACAAGTTCTTTTACTTTTAAATTTAAATTCTCCACATTTTTTAAAATATCCTTTATATGTAAAATGCCGATAACCTCATCTTCTTTTTCTCCTAATACAGGCATCTTTGAAAAACCTTCTCTTTTAAAAATTTCAACTGCTTCTTTTAAAGTCATATTTTCTCTTAAAAAAACCATATCTACTCTTGGAACAATTATCTCTCCAACAGATTTTTCTTTAGCCTTTAAAATTTTCAAAATGAATTCACTTTCTAACTCACTTATCCTTTTTCTTTTATTAAGCGATAAAAGAAGTTTCTCTATTAATTCTATCTCATCCCTTTTTTTGAAAATTTTATTAAAAAATTTGATCAATCAGTCAAACTTACTCTTACAAGCCTTTGATCTGAAGAAAAATTTATTTTTAAATTTCCACCAAATGCCTTCTTTATTTTCATACCCAGTTTTTTTGAGAGATGACCCGTTGTTGTCTCAATATATATCCTCTCTTCATCAAAATTCAATTTCATGATCTTTTCAAGGGGATTTCTTTTTTGTTCTAATTCAACTACATTTCTTATTAAATTATTAATTTCTTCTTTTTTTGTTTTTACATATTTTGCATTCACCTCAAGAATCCCAAAAGGATAATTATCCTTTATTTTTCTGCAAGCAGGGCAATCCTTTAAATCAAACTTAATTCCTCTCTCGCTCAATTCCTGAGCGAGTTTTTCATCCTTAACCCATCTTTTTTGATGAAAAACAAGTCCACAACTTGGACAAACTGTAGGATCTTTATAGATCCCTTTATCCATATAAGGATCCTTTAATTTTTCATCATATTTTCTTGTATCTTTTCCTCTTCCCATAATTTTTATCCCCCTTTCCCATGACAATGTTTATACTTTTTACCACTTCCACAAGGACAGGGGTCGTTTCTCCCAACTTTTGGAATCTCTCTTATAAATGGTCTTCTAACAATTTCTTCACTTTCTTCCTTTCTTATCCTTGCAGGCTCTATTTTCTTTTCAGAACTTACTCTTGAAAACTCTGGATGCTCTGCTCTAATCTTCTCTAAGGTCTTTCTCGGAACCTGAGCAACTTGAACCTTTAAAACCCTATTCACTGTTTCATTTCTTATTCTTCTCATAAGTTCTTCAAACATCTTATAACTTTCTTGCTTATATTCAACAAGAGGATCCTTTTGACCATAAGCCCTTAAATATATACCTTCTCTTAAATGATCTAATGAATAAAGATGGTCTCTCCATGCTTCATCAAGTGTATAAAGTAAAGCCATCCTTTCAAGCTCTCTCATTCTATCCTCGCCTATTAGTTCTTCCCTTTCTTTATAAATAACTTCTATTTCTTTCATTATTAGTTCCTTCAATTCTTCCCTATTTTTAGCCTCCTCAATTCCTTTAAAATCAGAAAGGAAATAAAAACCAAGTTCACCTTTTAAATTAAGGGTATCCCAATCCTCTTTATAATCAGTTGGACAATATTTTTCTATTATTTCCATAACTATATCCTCTATATATTCCATTATATACTTCTTAACATCAGAACCATCAAGTATTTCATTTCTTAAACCATAAATAACTTCCCTCTGTTTATTCATCACATCATCAAATTCTAAAAGTCTTTTCCTTATTTCAAAATTCTGCATCTCAACTCTTTTTTGAGCAGTTTCAAGTGCTTTTGTCACCATTTTGCTTTCAATAGGACCCTCATCCTTTGAACCAAATCTTTCCATTAAAGCCATTACTTTATCAGAGCCAAAAAGTCTTAAAAGGTCATCCTCTAAGGAAAGGAAAAATTTTGTAGTTCCAGGGTCACCCTGTCTTCCTGCTCTTCCCCTTAATTGCCTATCTATTCTTCTTGCTTCATGCTTTTCTGTTCCTATTATCATAAGCCCTCCAAGTTCTTTAACCCCTTCACCAAGTTTGATATCGGTTCCTCTTCCTGCCATATTAGTTGCTATTGTAACAGCATATTTTTGACCTGCCCTTGCAACTATCTCTGCTTCTTTCTGATGGTGCTTTGCATTTAAAACATGATGGGGAATATTCTCCTTTTTAAGAAGTCTTGATAAAAATTCAGAAGTTTCAACAGAAGTTGTTCCTACAAGAACAGGTCTTCCAATTGAATACCATTTTTTAACTTCATCAACAACTGCCTTAAATTTCTGTTTTTTAGTTTTAAAGATTATATCAGGTAAATCCTGCCTTATACATGGCTTATTTGTTGGTATAACAACCACATCAAGTTTATATATTTCCCAGAATTCAGCAGCCTCTGTTATTGCTGTTCCTGTCATTCCTGCAAGTTTTTCATACATCCTGAAATAATTTTGAATTGTAATTGTTGCAAGGGTTTGTGTTTCTTTTTGAATTGTTACACCTTCCTTTGCTTCAACTGCTTCATGTAATCCATCTGACCATCTTCTTCCATACATAAGCCTTCCAGTAAACTCATCAACTATTATAACCTTACCATCCATTACAACATAATCAACATCTTTTTCAAAGAGAGAATATGCTTTAAAGAGCTGCTTTATTGCATGAATTTTTTCTGATTTTTCAGAATACTCTCTTAAAATTCTTTCTTTTTCAAAAAACTTTTCCCTTGGAGTTAGATCCTCTCTTTTATCTATTTCATGAAGTTCTATACTTAAATCAGGAAGCAAAAATAAATCCTTTTCCCTTTTATGTATTTCCTCTCTTCCTTTTTCAGTTATATCAACTGAATGAGCCTTTTCATCAATAACATAGTAAAGCGCTTGGTCAAATTCATGAAGTTTTTTCTCCTTCATCAAAGAAAGTTCAACATTCTCAACAAGTCTCATCATATCAGGCTCTTGCAGAAGTTTAAAGAGCCTTTTTGATTTTGGAGCACCCCTTTTTGCAAGTAAAAGTTTTTTAGCAGCTTCTTCCTTATTCCCTTCTTTTAAAAGTCTTTCAGCATCCTGTAATATATTGTTTATAAGCAAATTTTGTTTTCTTACAATTTCTTCCACAAACGGTCTTGCTTTAACATAAACATAGTTTGTTGATCTTTCTACAGGACCTGAAATTATAAGTGGTGTTCTTGCCTCATCTATTAATATTGAATCAACCTCGTCAACTATTGCATAGTAATGACCTCTTTGAACCCTATCCTCTTTTCTAAATACCATATTATCCCTTAAATAATCAAATCCAAATTCGTTATTTGTTCCATAAGTAATATCTTTTTCATATTCAGGCTTTCTTTCAGAAGGCTCCATTCCTGCCTGTATTACTCCAACACTTACCCCAAGGGATTCATAAACAGGACCCATCCATTCCCTGTCTCTTTTTGCAAGATAATCATTCACAGTAACAAGATGACAGTTTCTTCCTGTTAATGCATTTAAATAAAGGGGCATTGTTGCAACAAGGGTTTTACCTTCTCCTGTTGCCATCTCTGCTATTTTACCCTGATGAAGAACAATTGCTCCGATAAGTTGAACATCAAAGGGTATCATATCCCATTCAGTTTTTATTCCACAAACTTCCCAAGATTTCCCAACAAGTCTTCTGCATGCTTCTTTTACATAAGCATATGCCTCAATCATTATATCATCAAGAGTTATTTCTCCTTTTTGTACTGCTTTTTTCCATTCCTCTGTCTTTTTAATTAGATCTTCATCTCTTATATTATGTATTTTCTCATATATTTCGTTTATCTTATGAACATAAGGCCATAATTTCCTTAAAACCCTTTCATTTCTTGAAACAAATATTTTTTTCAAAATATTTTTAAAAATCATTCCTCTTCACCTCCTAAGAAAACATATCTTTGTAAATCCTTTTGGTATTCTGACCATCTTGCTCCTTCTTTACTTTCCTCTCTTGCTTTTTTAAATTTAAACATCTGTGTATCCATATAATCAGCAAAATGTAAAAGAAGGGCTTCTTCTGTCATCGGTTCGGCTATTGCACCCATGCTTTTTTCTCCATGATGGGAAGCAATCATATGCAAAATTCTCAATTTTAAATTCTCTGGAAAATTATTTATTTTATTTATTTTCTCATCAACTATTTTTATTCCAAGATAAATATGATCTAAAAGCCTTCCTTCATCAGAAAGGTCAATTCCAGTTCTATATTCATAAGTTTTTATCTTCCCGATATCATGTAAAAGTGCCCCTGTTATCAAAATATCCCTTTTTATTTCAGGATAAACTTCTATAAGAACTTCAAGTATACGGACAACATTCAATGTATGCTCAATTAAGCCACCAATATAGGCATGGTGTATTTTCTTTGCAGCAGGAGCCCTTAAAAATTCTTTTCTTATAAAAGGATCGTTAAAAACAGTATCAAGCAATTTCCTTAAATACTCATTTTCAATAGTAATGATAATTGCTTCAAGCATATTTTCCATCTCATTTATATCTCTTGGAGAGGAAGGTAGAATTTCTCTTAAGTCAATTTCCTCTATTTCATTTGCCTCATACAATTTACATACAATTTCCCCATCCCTTTCAAAAACTTCGCCTTTAATTTTAAAAATACCTTCCTTTAAAATCTTCTCAAAATTTTCTATATTTTCAAAAATGTAAGCCCTCATCTCACCTGTCTTATCTGAAATATAAAGTTCATA
The DNA here is from genome assembly GCA_039803745.1 of Caldifarciminota bacterium. GTDB lineage: Bacteria > Hydrothermota > Hydrothermia > Hydrothermales > Hydrothermaceae > JBDRZD01. Next base: position 27,190 of record JBDRZD010000012.1, on the reverse strand, counting down.
AAAATATCCACCTTCTCTTTTCTCTTTTTTTCTTATTTTTCTTAAAGCAAAAATATCCTCAAATAATCCCTTTTCAAGTTCTTTAACAAAAATTTTTTTCATTAAGATTATAAATAATAAAGTATAAATTTAAAATTGTCAATTTAAAAATATCTTATTTCAAACCTCTTAAATTCTCCCTTTGCCTCTTCCCATATTTCTTCTATATTATCAACTCTTGCACCAGGTGGTCCTTTCCATAAATCCTTTATCCATTCTTTTAAAAGTTCTTCATCACCTTCCCCAACAACCTCAACCCTTCCATCATAAAGGTTTTTAACCCATCCTTTTATTCCATAAATTTCAGCCCTTTCTTTTGTAAAAGCCCTGAAAAATACTCCTTGAACCCTTCCAGAAATATAAAGATGGACTCTTTTCATTTTAATATATTTTAATGTAATAACTCTTTGAAATTCAATTATAATTTCCTTTATAATAAAATTCTTAATAAGGAGGAAATATGGAAGTACTTCAAGAAGGAAAGGGGGAACTTTTCCAGAAACCGGATATAGAAGAATTTAGAAAATTCATAAAAGAAAAGAAAAATAGAGGTCTTTATCCGAAATTAATGAGTGAAAAGGAGGCAGTTGAAAAGTTTATAAAAGATGGGGATTATATAGGTTTTGAACTTTATGGAACTGTAAGAGCACCTATGAGTATAGTGAGGGAAATAGTAAGGCAAGGAAAAAAAAACTTGAGGCTGGCAGGACAAGGTCTTATGGAGATAGATTTTCTCCTTGCAGCAGATCTTGTTGATGCTCTTGATATAACCTATGTAGGATATGAAGTTCTGGGACTTTCATCCATACTAAGAAGGGCATGCGAAAGTGGAAGAGTAAGAGTAAGTGAATGGTCAAATGCTGCTCTTTCATGGAGATTTAAAGCAGCTGCAATGGGCGTGCCTTTTATTCCTACAAGGAGCATGCTTGGAAGTGATACATTTAATTATTCATCTGCAAAGGTTGTTAAATGTCCTTTTACAGGGATGAAAGTTTGCCTTTTACCGGCACTGGTCCTTGATGTTGGCATAATACATGTTCATAAAGCAGATATTTATGGAAACTGTATAATTGAAGGGATTTCAGGATTTGCTTATGAAATGGCAAGGGCTTCAAAAAGGCTAATAATTTCAACAGAAGAAATTATAGATAGTGATGAAATAAGAAAATACCCTGAAAGAGTAGGCATTCCATATTTTTTAGTTGACGCAGTTGTTTACGCACCCTTTGGTTCACATCCAGGAGAAATGGTTTATCTTTACGAAAGGGATGAAGAGCACTTAAGATATATGCTAAAAAAATTTGAGACACCTGAAGGAACAAAAGAATATCTTGAAGAATGGATATACTCCTGCAAAAATCATGAAGAATATCTTGAAAAAGTTGGAACAAAAAAATTGCTTAAATTAATAGAGGAAAAAGTGAGGAGGTAAAATGGAATATACAAAAACAGAACTCATGATATGTGTTGCTTCACGTCTTATGGAAGATTATTCAACATGTTTTATAGGAACAGGAATACCAATGCTTGCCGCCTCTTTGGCTCAAAAAACTCATGCACCCCATTTAATACCCATTTTTGAATTTGGTGGAATAGGAGCAATTTTAGAAAAATTACCAAGAGCAGTTGGTGAAGGTAGAACATTTTATAAAGCATTATGTGCAACAGGAATATGCGATATAATGGAAACAGCACAAAGGGGATTTATTGATTATGGTTTTTTAGGAGGAGCACAGATTGACCCATACGGAAATTTAAACACAACAGTAATTGGTGAACATAAAAAACCAAAGGTAAGGCTTCCTGGAAGTGGTGGGGGAAATGATGTTGGTTCTCTATGCTGGAAAACAATAATAATAATGAAGCATGAGAAAAAAAGATTTGTAGAAAAAGTTGATTTTATCACGACACCCGGATATTTAACAGGACCTGGTGCAAGAGAAGAGGCAGGACTGCCAGAAGGGACAGGTCCATATAGAGTTGTCACTGATCTTGCTGTTTTTGATTTTGATGAAAAAAGTAAAAGAATGAGGCTTATAAGTGTGCATCCAGGAGTAAAAATTGAAGAAGTCATTGAAAATACGGGATTTAAACTTCTTTTTGCAGAAAAGATAATTGAAACCGAACCTCCTACTCAAGAAGAATTAAGGATTTTGAGAGAGGAGGTTGATAAAGAGGGATATTATATAAAATGAAAATAATAACAGATGAAAGCACAATAATTCCTGAAGAATTTTTAAACTATGTTAAGATTATTCCTTTAAAATTAACATATGGAAAAAGAGATTATACAGGCTCAAATCATGATGAGATTTTAAAGGGAATTGAAGAAGGAAAATATTTTAAAACAGGCCTGCCTTCACCAGGAGAGATTCTTCAATTTTATAAAAAGTATAAAGATGAAAAAATAATCTCTGTTCATGTTTCATCTAAAATATCAGGTGTGATAAATTCTGCTTCTATTGCAGCAAAAGAAGCAAAAAAAGAAGGAATTGATGTTTATCTCGTTGATTCAAAGAGTGCAGGACCTGGATGTGGAATGGGAATAATAAAAGGAATAAAATACTATGAAGAAAAAAAGAAAGAAGATATAAAGGAAATTATTAAAATAATTGAGGAAACAGCCAAAAAAAGTTATGCCCTTATGGCAGTTCCTGAAAGCCATAGACTTATAAAAGTAAGACCAATAGAGGGTTTAAAAAAATTTTTTAAAAATCCTGATTATTTTATAAAATTTTTGAGATCAAAAGGGGGATTTCCTATAATTTCTCTTGCTGAAGAAAAACTAAAAATTCTTGAATTTGCAACCGAAAAAGGAAAGGCAATAGAATATATGATTAATTTCTTAAAAGAAAAAGTGAAAAAGGAAAGTATAAGTGTTTTATATTTTTATTCAACTGAAAAAATGTTTATTTATGACCTTGAAGAAAAAATAGATAAAGAATTTGATGTAAAGAATAAATGGATTGCAAGGGTAAGTCCTGTTATACTTTCAGCAATAGGAAGATACGCCTTTGGTTTTTGCTTTTATATTGATGGGTGAAATAGTTGTAGAAGGAATAAAAAATTCATTTTTTGGATATTTTCAAATAGGAGTATTGGCTGCTTTTTTAAATGAAGCAATTTTGATTAAAGGGATAAAAAGGGCTATAGATTATTTAAAGAAAAATAGGAAATTTTTGGATAAAATAAATGTGTTTCCTGTTGAAGATAAAGATACCGGTGACAACTTATTTGAAACATTTAATCAAGCCTTCAAAAAATGTGAAAAATTAAAAGATGATGATTTTTTGATAAGGTTTAGTGAAGAGATGTTTTTCAGTGCAAGAGGAAATTCAGGAATTATAATTTCTCAGTTCTTTATTGGCTTTGTAGAACTCATAAATGGTAAAAAGGAAATTGATTTTGAAACATTTGTAAAAGCATTTGAACAGGGAAGAAAAAGAGCATATGAAGCAGTTAGTGAGCCAAAAGAAGGAACAATTTTAACAGCAATAAGAGAGACAGAATTTTCTTTAAAAAAATATTTATCCCAAAATATAAGTTTTTATGAATCTTTAAAATTATCTTTAAAAGAATGCGAGAATGTAGTTTTAAAAACTAAAGAGATGCTAAAAGAACTTAAAGATAAAAATGTTCCGGATGCAGGGGCTTATGGTTTTTATTTCATTTATAAGGGAATTGTAGATTCCTATGAGTCTTATAGAAATAGAACTAATAATTGAAAAGAAAAATCTTTCAAAAGAAGAAATTAAAGAAAGATTAAAAAACTTAGGAACTTCACTTGTTATAGGAGAAATTAAAAATTTTTATAAAATTCACATTCATACAGATTTTGAAGAAGAAGTGATAAAGGAAATAGAAAAAATATCAAAAATTGCTCAAATAAGAAAAACTCCTTTAACTTAAATAGTCTAAAATAATTTTCTCAATTTGAACATTATTAGGGCATATATTAAAACATTTTTTGCATTTTAAACAAAATTTAAAATATTTTTTATTATCTATTAAATATCCCTTATTTTTCATCATATAAAAATAAACAAATCCTCTTGGTGAAATATCTTCTCTTTTATATTTTTGGAAAAAGGGGCAGATTTTATTGCATAAACCACAAAGATTACAAAGTTTTGCAAACTCTCTTTTTTCTTCAAAATAAATTTTCTTTAACTTTTCAAAATTCTTACCTTTATCAAATATTTTCCCCCTGTTTAAAATATCCTTAGGGTCAAAAATTCTTTTAATATTATGCTCTATCTCATACATTCTTTTTCCTATCTCTTTCTCCAAATATTTTGAATAAAGAATACCTGTTCCATGTTCCCCTGAACATGTACCATTATTTCTAATCACAAAATCAATTATTTTTTCCCTTATTTCCCATATTTTTTCTCTTTCTTTTAAATTTAATGGATTATATAAAATATTTGTATGAAGATTTCCGCTACCCAAATGTCCATATATGTATATACTTTCTCCAAAATTTTTTGAAAAATCAATAAACTCTTCTATTTTTGAAATTGGAATGCAAATATCAATACTTATTTTTCCACCTTTTTCCTTCCATATCGAAACAGATTTCTCTTTCCTTATCCTTTCAAATTCTTCTCTTTCTTTTTCATTTAACTTTTTTATATTTTTAGAAATAGATTTTAAAATTTTTTCACTTTTTTCAAAATTTTCATCTATTGCGATTAGTATTTTATCGTTTAATAATTCAACCTTTGAAGGATTTAAATTGCTTTCAAAAATTTTTTCTATAAAGGAAGGTATTTCCTCTATAATATAAAAAACTTCTTTTCCCTTTATTGGTAAAAACTTTAAATCAATCTCTGTTATTACACCAATTGTTCCCTCTGAAGAAGATAATAAATCTTTTAAATTATAACCCATTACAAACTTCTGGGTTTCCTTTCCTGCATTTAATATTTCCCCTTCTATTGTTACAAATTCTATTGAAAGAACATAATCCTTTGTTGTCCCATATTTTAAAGAGTTTGGACCACCAGCATTTGTTGCTACATTTCCACCAATTGAAGATATTTCATAACTTTGTGGATCAGGTGGATAAAAAAAATTATTTTTTTCAAGTAAATCTTTAATTTCTTTTGTTATTACTCCTGCTTCCACTTTTATCCTTCTTTCTTTAAAATTGACTTCCTTTATTTTATTCATTAAAAGGGTACATAAAACAATACCTCCAAGAGGAATTGAGCCTCCTGATTTTCCTGTTCCTGCTCCCCTTATATATAAAGGTATTTCATATTTATTTGAATATTTTAAAATTTTTGAAACTTCTTTTTTACTTATAGGAAATACAGTTAACATATTTTCCCCGTATAAAGAACTTGCATCATAGTTATAAGCAATCTTCCTCTCATCATAAATTATCCTTTTTAAAGGTAAAATTTTTTTAAAATCCTTCAAAATGTTTTTCATTCTTTAAATTCATTAAAAAAAAGAATTTCTTCAATTTTTTTCCTATTTTTTGGAAGTTTTAATTTTTTTTCTCTTTCTTTTTCATCTGGATATCCAACTGCAATTAAAAGAACTATTTTATATTTTTTTGGTATATTCAAAATTTTTCTTATCCCCTTTTCATTAAAATAACCTATATAACAGGTTCCAAGTCCAAGTTCTTCTGCCTGTAAAACAAGATGCTCGCAGGCAATACCAATATCAATTAAATAATAATCAGTATTCATTATATAAGCACCAACCTGGGCAATAAATTTTTCTTTATCTGCAAGAACAATTATTATACAGGGGGAATCCTTTAAAAATTTATTTATTATACCATAAATTCCTGATGTTGCTATTTCTGCAATTTTATTTTTGAGTTCTGGCTCATCAATTACAATAAATCTCCATGGTTGAGAATTACATGCAGAAGGAGCAATTCTTGCTGCTTCAATACATTTTATTATTTTTTCTCTTTCTACTTTCTTTGAAGAAAATTTTCTTGTGCTATATCTTTTTAAAAGAAGAGAATAAAGATCCATTTTAAAAATTGGAGGTGGGGGGACTTGAACCCCCGTCCAGAGGAATTTGGGTTTTAGGCTCTACATGCTTATCCTGTCATCTTAGAAGGTAAAGAAGGAGACAGGCATCCTTTCTTTACCCCTCCCCTTTTTAGTAAGGAGTAAGGAAGAAAAGGGGAAAACTTCCTTTCCCTGCCCTTTTTATGAGGCCCTTGAGAGGATAAAAGGGCGAAATCCTCTCAGGACCGCTACCTTTTAGGCAGCATATGCATAATTTGCGGCAGTTATTTCTTTGAGGATTTTACGGGACTCCTCAACCCGGCATGCTCCTAAAACCCTCATTTCCCCTGTCGAACCCAAAACCACCCCCGTTTTCAAAGAATCTATATAATAATGGATTTTTTTGATAAAGTCAAGATTAAGGGGGGGTTAGACCATATCGCTGATAATTCTTTTTTATAAAATCTTTCCATTCATCAGGGACAGCATCCTCTGCATATATTGCTTGAACAGGGCAAACAGATTCACAGGCACCACAATCAATACAAACAGATGGATTTATATAAAGTTGATCTATTGTTTCATATTCTGGTTCATCTTTCCTTGGATGAATTGCATCAACAGGACATACTTCAGTGCAGGCAGTATCTTTTACTCCTATACAAGGCTGACAAATTATGTAAGCCATTTTTACCTCCTTTCAAACTTCATCAATTTTTAAAGAGAAAAAAATTATACTCTAAAAATTTAAAGAAAGTCAATTGACTTTTATTTACTTATGTTTATATAATTTAAAAAATGAATCTAATTTTTATAATAAAGGAAACAATAAAGGGGTTGAAAGTAAATTTTAAAATGGGTATTGTAAGCCTTTTAATAACTTCTTTTTCATTATTTGTTTTCTTTTTATTCTTTATTCTAACATTAAATGGAATAAGTGTAATTAAAAATGTTTCTTCAAAAATAGAAATGGATGTTTATCTTAAAAAGGATGTAAATGAAAATATTAAAAAAGTGTTTTATGAAATTGTTAAAAATTTTGCTGGTATAAAAGAAATAAAAGTTATTAAGCCAGAAGAAGCGAAAATTGAATTTTCAAAAATGTTTCCAGAATACTCTTCACTTTTAAATATATTTGAAGAAGAAATTCTCCCTGAAAGAATTGTTTTAATTTTAAAACCGGATTTGTTAACTTTTTCCTATAAAAGCCTCAAAAAAAATATAGAAAAATTTGAAATTGTAGATGAAGTAATTTTTGGCGAAGAATGGCTACTGCCTTTTTCAAAATTTATAATTTTTTTAATATTTATAGATATATTTTTATTAATTCTTTTATTTTTTCTTTTTGGAATTGTTATGGTTCAAACATTAAGGTTAACAATTTTAAGAAGAAAAGAAGTGATAAAACTACTTGAAATAATAGGAGCAACTGAAAAAGTCATAAAGGGTCCTTTTATACTTGAGGGAACTTTTTATGGTTTTACAGGGGGCTTTTTATCCGGTTTATTCCTCTTTTTATTTTATATATTTATTGACAAGTATTTTAAAATAAACTTATTTTTTAAAGAGGTGAGTTTCTTCCTTCCTTTTGCTTCTGGCACTTTCCTTGGCTTCATTTCTTCCTTAGTTGCAATTTCAAAAAGGGAAATATGATAGATATTTTTTTAATATTTATTATAAGTATAAATGGAAACTTAAGAACTTATAAAGAAAAACTTGATTCTCTTAAAAAAGAACTTGAAAAGGTAAGGAAAGAAAAAATTGAAAGTGAAAGAGAAAAAATTAGTATTATGGGTACAATCGAAAAAATAAATGAAGAAGAAAAACTTTTAAGAGAAATTATTTCAAAAGTGGAAAAACAGGTAGAATTTATGGAAATAGAAAAAAAGAAGAAAAATGAAGTTATTGATAAAATAAAAAAATATATTGAAGGTTCAAGGAGCAAAATGAAAAGAAGCATTATCTTTTTATATAAAAGAGGAAAGTTCTCCCCTTTAAATTTGATTTTATATGGTTTTTCACCCTATACTTTTTATTCTTATATTAAAGGAATAGATATTAAATTAAAGGAAGAAAAGATGGTATTAAATAAAGGTATTGAGTTTTTAAAAGAACTTGAAGAAAAAGTTGAGAGTTTAAAAGTAAAAGAAGAAAATTTAAGAATTTTAAAAAATGACCTTGAAAAAAGAGAATTAGAACTAACAAGTTTAAAAGAAGAAAAAGAGAAATTACTGGAAGAGATTAAAAAAGATGAGAGGAAAAGAGAAAAACTCATTTCTGAATTAAAGGAAAGTATAAAAAAATTGAATAAGATAATAAGTGAAATGGAAAAGAAATTAAAAAGAGAAATTTTTGGAAAAGAAATAGCAGAGATACCAAAGAAAGATTTTGCATGGCCAATAAATGGGAAAGTTCATAATTACTTTGGAACTATATGGCATCCTGTTTATAAAACAAAAATTAAAAACAACGGAATTGATATATTATCAGAAATCGGTAAAGAGGTAAAGGCTTCTTCAAGTGGTATTGTAGAATATGCAGGTGATTTTCTTGGATATGGGAAACTTGTAATAATTGACCATACTGATGGATTTTTTACAATATATGGAAATTTAGATGAAATTTATGTTACAGTTGGAAAGGCTGTTTCAAAGGGCGAGATTATAGGAAGGCTTGGAAAAGACATGCTCGAAGATCTTCCACTTCTTCATTTTGAAATAAGGTATGGTGGAAAGCCTATCGACCCCTTATACTTTTTAAAGGAGATATTATGAAAGATTATTATGAAATTTTAGGAGTAAAAAGAAACGCAACCCAAGAAGAAATTAAAAAAGCATATTTAAATTTATGTAAACAATTTCATCCTGATAAATTTAAACATCTTGGCAAAGAGGGATACGAAAATGCATTAAAAAAATTTGTTTTAATAAATGAAGCCTTTGATATTCTGTATGACCCCCAAAAAAGACAGGAATATACAAAAAAATTAGAAGAAGGTAAAACTTATACTCACCATGAAACAAGTCTTAAAATACATGCGCAATCCGCATTTAAACATGGAAAAGAAGAATTTGAAAAAGGAAGCTACGCAAGAGCAATACAATATTTTAAAACTGCTATAAAATTTGATCCGGAAAAAGAGCTCTACAAAGCATACCTTGCCCATGTCTATTTAAAAGATAAAAGACCACGCGAAGAAATTTTATCTATTCTTATGAAAATTTACACAAAAAAGAATGTAATAAAAGACACAGAAACTCTTTATATTTCTGCAAAAACCTTTTATGAAATAGAGGAGTATAAGAAGGCTTTTGAACTTTTAGAAATTGCAAAAGCATTAAACCCGACAAGTTACAAAATAAAAATGCTTCATGAGGAAATAAATAAAAAAATAAATAAGGGTATTTTTAAATTCTTCAAGTTTTGATATTTATTATCCTTATCCTTACTCTTTCGCACCCTTATTTTAAAGAAAACATAAAAGGGGTTGATTCCTGTTATTTTTATAAAGAAAAAATTAAATGGATTTTTGAAAAAGAAAAAAAATTGAATTTTGAGGTAAATAAAAGAGATTCATTTTTAATTTTTAAAAATAAAATGTTTAAAGAACTTAAAAAGGGAGTTAAAGAAAAAAATTATTACAAGTATGTATATGAAAAAGATAATCTAATGTTTTTGCTTTATCTCTTTAAAAGGGAAGAATTTGAAAAAATAAAAGAAATTTTAGAAAATAAAGAAATTAAAAAACCAGAGGAATATATCATTTATTTATTAACCTGCCTTAAACTCAATAGAATTCCAAATATTTTGGAAAATGAAAAATTTATCAACTCACCTTATTTCCCTTATATTCTTTATTTAAATTCAATCTTTCTTTTTAAAAAAAATGAAAAGGAAAAAGTTCTGAAAAATCTTGAAAAAATAAAAGACTACGAAAGGCTGGGAGAAGATGTAGAATTTTTAATGGCAATATCAGATATTAATAAAATAGAGAATTATCTTAAAAAATATGGAGAGAATTTTTATACTGACACACTTTATTTTATCCTTGCAAACTATTATAAGAGTATCAAAAAATATAAAACAGCAAAGGAATATATAATCAGGCTTTATGAAAATAAAAAATTTTATAAAAGTTCCTTGGGTATTTTAATTGAAATTGAATCTCTCATTGGAGAAAAAATTGACACTCTTATCAAAATCTATGAAAAGGAATTTGGAAAAAATGGAGAGTTTAAAGAAATTTTGAGAAAGGTAATTTTAAATCTTTATTCAAGAAAAAAGTTTAAAGAAGTTATAGAGATATATGAAAAATGGGGCGAAATTATAAAACAGGAAGTATTCGCAGTTTATATTTCCTCCCTTTTGAGAGAAAAGGAGATAAAAAGAGTAATTAATAAAATTAAAATTGAAGAAAACAGATATTTAAAAGGGCTCGGATATTTCAAGATCGGAGAAAATTATGAAAATTCCCACAAATACCTTAAAGCGATATATTTTTATGAGAATTCTTTAAAATATATAGACAAAAAAAGCCAGCTTTATGAAAATATATTTTTAAAGAAAATTCTTCTTGAGGTGAAAATAGGGAGAATTTCCAATTTAGAAATCGCTTACAAAATTTTTCTTGAAAAATTCCCCCAAAGTATAAGGAGATATGAAATATTAAAGGAAATTGTTAATTATCTTTTAGAAGAAAATAGATTTTCTGAAGCCCTGAATTATCAAAAAAAAATTTTTGAAATTAAAAAAGAAAGAGGAGAATTTGATAAGCTTATTAAAATTGCTATAAATGCTAAAAATTATGCATTTATTGATTCTTTATATGAAAATTTTCCGGAATATAAAGATATCATAATTTTCTATAAAGTATTCTTACTTTATAAAATAAAAAAAGACCCCTTTGCTGCCCTTGAAGTATCTGGAGAAATAGAAGAAGATATAGAAAATGAATACACAAAGGGTGTTAAATATTATATAGCAGAAATTTATAAAATTCTTGGTAAATTAAGAGAATCAGAAAATCTTCTCAAAGATATAATTCAAGGGGATGATACAATTTCTTTTAAAGGAATTATAATGCTTTATGAAATTCATAAGGAAAAAGAAGAGGTAAATAAAATGGAAGAATTGTGTGCAAAAACTTCTTTCAGATGGGAAGACGAAAGGAAAGGACATATTCTTTTCAGGTTAGCCGAAACGAAGGAAATAAAAGGAGAAAATGAAGAGGCAAAAAGGATTTATCTTTTAGCAGCAGATTATTTGCTTTCTTCCTTAGATTCAGTTTCCCTTTCTCTATACCGTGCTGCTTCTTTAACAAATTTAAAGGAGGAAAAAAGGGCATTTCTGGAAAGGGCAAAAATGATTGCAAAAAGCCCATTACTTAAAGAAGAAATAGATAAAAGTCTAATTGACTTGGAAAAGAGATAAATTTTATAATTAATTTCTTATGAAAGAGGAAAGTTATTTATTTGCGACAATTGAAGAAGCATTAGAAGATATAAAAAAGGGAAAAATAGTAATAGTAGTAGATGATGAAGAAAGGGAAAATGAAGGAGATATGATAGTTGCAGCCGAGAAAGTAACTCCTGAAATAATAAATTTTATGGCTAAAGAAGCAAGAGGACTTATATGTTTATCTCTCACAAAGAAAAGATGTGAAGAACTCGGAATCCCTGATTTTTCAATTATTTCACCAAATACCTCAAAAATGGGAACGCCTTTTTGTGCACCTATTGATGCAAAAAATGGGGTAACAACAGGTTCTTCCGCTTATGATAGAGCACAAACAATTAAAGTTGCAATTTCACCTGATACAAAGCCAGAAGATATTGCAATTCCAGGTCATGTTTATACTTTGAAAGCCCATGAGGCAGGAGTTTTAAGAAGGGCAGGACATACAGAGGCAGCAGTTGATCTTGCCCGCCTTGCGGGTCTTTATCCTGCTGGTGTTCTTTGTGAAATAATGGATGAAGATGGTAAAATGGCAAGACTTCCAAAACTTTTTGAGATCGCTAAAAAATTTTCTCTAAAAGTTATAACAATAAAAGACTTAATAAAGTATAGAATAAAAAGAGAAAAACTTGTGAGAAGAGTTGTTGAAACAAGTTTGCCAACACCTTATGGCGAATTTAAACTTATAGTTTATGAAGACATTGTGGATAAAGAAGTTCATCTTGCTCTTGTAAAAGGGGAACCTTTTGGAAAAGAAAATGTTTTGGTTCGTGTTCATTCTCAATGTCTTACAGGTGATATATTCCACTCTTTAAGATGTGATTGCGGGGATCAATTAAAACTCGCTCTTGAAAAAATAAATAAAGAAAAAGAAGGTGTTCTCGTTTACATGAGACAGGAAGGAAGAGGAATAGGACTTTTAAACAAATTGAAAGCATATGCACTTCAAGATAAGGGTTATGATACTGTTGAAGCAAACAAAATTTTAGGATTTCCACCTGATTTAAGGGATTATGGAATAGGTGCTCAAATACTTGTTGATCTTGGACTTTCATCAATAAGACTTATGACAAATAATCCTAAAAAAATTGTAGGCCTTGAAGGCTATGGAATAACAATTACAGAAAGAATTCCCTTAAATACAAATCCAAGAAAGGAAAATCTAAATTATTTAAAAGCAAAAAGAGATAAATTGGGGCATATGATTGATAATTTAAAGGAGTTAAAATGAAAGAATTTAAAGGGAAATTAAGGGCTGATAAGTATAAAATAGGGATAGTTATTTCCCGCTTTAATGAGTTTATAACAAAAAGACTTTTAGAAGGTGCGATTGAATCTCTAAAAAGATATGGAGCAAAAGAGGAAAATATTGATGTATACTGGGTTCCTGGTTCTTTTGAAATTCCATATATATTAAAAGAAATTGTTTCAAAAGACTATGATGGATTTTTAGCCATTGGCTGCATAATTAAAGGTGATACACCCCATTTTGAGTATATAGCAAATGAAACAATAAAAGGAATCCAAAAAATTATGTATGAGTATAAAAAACCAATTGGGCTTGGAATTTTAACAGTTGAGGATATGGAACAAGCAATTGAGAGAGCAGGGGGAAAGATGGGAAATAAAGGAGAGGAGGCAGCAAAATCACTTGTTGAACTTTTAAATCTTAAAGAGATTTTATAAGTTGGGTAAAATTCTTATAAAGAACATAGATATCGTTGATCCAATAGATGGGATAAGGGAAAATTTTGATATTCTAATTGAGGATGAGTATATAAAAGGGGTTGATAGAAATATAAAGGTAGATGATACAGAAGTTATTGATGGGAAAGATAAATTCGCCTTTCCAGGTTTTATTGATATTCATACCCATTTAAGAGAACCAGGTTTTGAAGATAGAGAAGACCTTGAAAGTGGCTCACTTGCAGGAGTTCATGGAGGATTTGTTGCACTTTGTTGTATGCCAAATACAAATCCACCCCTTGATAATGCAGGACTTATAAAGTATATAAAAGAGAGAAGTAAATATATAGGTATACTTGATATTTATCCAGTTGGAACAATAACAAAAGAAAGAAAAGGAGAAGTTTTAAGTGAGATAGGTGATATGGTTGAAGCAGGGGCAGTGGCAATATCTGATGATGGAAACTGGGTTACAAATTCTTTGCTTATGAGGTCTGCTCTTGAATATTCTTTAATTTTTGACATACCTGTTATATCTCATTGTGAGGATGAATTTCTTGTAAAAAATGGTATTGCCCATGAAAATTCTGAAACAATTGTAAAAGGGCTTCTTGGGAGGCCAAGAGAAGCAGAAATAATAGCAATTTTTAGAGATATAACCCTTGCAAAAAAAATAGGCGGAAGGCTTCATATCGCACATATCTCAACAAAAGAAGGAATTGAACTTATTAAAAAAGCAAAAGAAGAAGGAGTAAATGTAACATGCGAAGCAACCCCTCATCATATTTCATTAACCTATGAAAAAGTTTTAGATTATGATCCAAATGCAAAAACAAATCCACCCTTAAGAGAAGAAGAAGATAGGATAAGAATTATTGAAGGAATAAAAGAAGGAATAGTTGATTTTCTTGCAACAGATCATGCACCCCATTTAAAATTTGATAAAGAAAAAGAATTTGAAATTGCACCACCTGGAATTTCTGGACTTGAAACAGCCTTTTCAATTTACTATGAAACTCTTGTATTGAAAAATAATTTATCTTTAAAAAATTTATCTTTTTTACTTTCATATAATCCTGCAAAATTCTTAAAAATTGAAAAAGTAGGAAGAATCAAAGAAGGCTATTATGCATCCTTAACAATTGTTGATTTAAATAAAAAATGGATTTGTGACCCAAATAATTTTTTCTCAAAGGGGAAAAATACACCTTTTAAAGGAAAAGAAATGATTGGAAAAGTTTTATATACTTTTGTAAAAGGTAAAATGTTTTGCTTTGAATATGAAAAAGGTGGGGGAAATGAAAGAAAAGATTGAAAAAATTGCAGATTATTTAATTAAAAATTTTGAAGGTGACGAAATACAGATAACGATTATTTTTGAAAATAATAACCTGACAAGATTTTATGAATCAAAAATACACCAGAACATGCATATTGAAGGCATAAAAGCTTTTATCACAGGTGCGATTGGGAAAAAAGTTGGAATGTATTCATTTACAGAAATAAATGAAGATAAATTAAAGGAATATCTTAAAAAACTTAAGGAAATAACTATAAATTCAAAAGAAATAGAAGAATTTGATGGATTTACATCTCCAAAGGAATTTATAGATACAGATACATTTGATGAGAAAACATACAATTTTTCTGAATTTGAAAGAGCAGAAATTGTAAATAAAATAGTTAAAACTTTAAATAATGCAAAGGGATATGGAATAGTAAGTACAGGTGGAAGTGAAATTTATATATTCAACTCGAAAGGACTTTATCTTTATAAAAAACAAAGTGATGCACACATCACAATAACGGCATGGGATGGAGAAAATTCAGGATGGGCAGAAGGACATTCAAGAAAAATAGAGAATTTAAATGTGGAAATTCTTTCTGAAAGGGCAAGGGAAAAGGCAAGTTTTAAAGGAGAAAAAGTTGAACTTAAAATAGGTGAATATCCTGCGATACTTGAATTTCCTGCTGTTGGTACAATAATAGAATTTATGGGATGGGTAGGATTCAGTGCAAAAATTTATCAAGAAAGAAGAAGTTTTCTTTTAGGAAAACTTGGTAAAAAAATATTTTCTGAAAAATTTGATTTAGTAGATGACCCTTCTAATCCATTAAACTTCAATTTCCCTTTTGATTTTGAAGGCGTTCCAAAAAATAAAGTAGAACTTGTTAAAAACGGAATCCCTTTAAACCTTGTTTATGATAGAAGAACTGCAAAAAAAGAAAATAAAGAATCAACAGGTCATTCCCTTTCAATTCCGCCTTCAAGTTTTCCATTCCCTTCAAATATGGAAATGAAAGAAGGAGAAAAAAGTCTTGAAAAAATAATAGAAGAAACTGATTATGGTGTATATGTAACAAGATTCCATTATACAAATGTCGTTCATCCATTAGATTTTGTCTTAACAGGAATGACAAGGGATGGAACATTTTTGATTGAAAATGGAAAAATTAAAAAGAGGATAAAAAATTTAAGATTTACAGATAGCTTTATAAGGGTTTTTGAAGGAATAGAAGAAATAAGTAAAGAAAGAGAACTTGTCGGAGGAGATAGTTATGGATTTAGATTTCCTATCGGAGTATTAGTTCCTGCAATAAAAGTTAAGAGCATTAAATTCACAAGTGGAACAATTTTTTAAAGATAAGGAGGTTTTATGAAAAAATATATATACATAATAGGAAGCATAATCCTTATAGGATGTGCTGGAACAAACCCCTATTTAAGGCAAGCTAAAATATACTACTCCCAAAAGAATTTTGAAACTCTGAAAAATATGTGTGAGGAATGGACAGAAAAAGAACCAAATAACCCTGAAAGTTATCTATGGCTTGGAAGAGCCTATGCTTTCTTGAATAAATTTATAGAATCGGCAAAAAATTTTGAAAAGGGTCTTAACCTTGCGAAGGAAAAAACAAAATATTTAAAAGAATTTCAAGAGATTCCAACTGCTTATTATAATGCAGGAATTATTTATGCCCAACATGATTCTATTGATAAAGCAATAAATTACTTAAGTCTTTCTTATTCCCTTGATACAACAAATGCCCAAGCACTTTTAAATATAGGAAGTCTATATCAGAGGAAAAACGATGATGAAAACGCAAAAAAATACATAACACTTGCTTATAAAAAAGGTCAAGATATTCCAGATATTCTTTATTATTATGCCCTTTATATAAAAGAAGAAAATCCAGAAGAATGTGAAAAAGTTCTTAAAAAATTAATTGAAATTGAAAAGGGTAATGCAAGAGGCTATGCTCTCTTAGGTGAAATTTATATTCTTAAAAAGGAATATAAAAAGGCTTCGGAATTTTATAAAAAGGCTTATGAACTTGATACACTAAATCTTGATAATCTTTACAACTATTCCTTTTCCTTGCTTCAAGGAGGAGAAGTAAAGGAGGCTATTTATCATCTTGAAAACTTAAAATCTAAAAAGGTTGAAGATGCAAATGTATATTTCCTTTTAGGAACTGCCTATGAAGAAATAAATGATTTAAAAAATGCATTAAACAATTATGAAAAGGCAACTATTTTAGAGCCTGAAAGAATTGATTTTTTAAAGGCAAAGGCAGCCCTTTTAATAAAAATGGGAAAACAGAGTGAAGCATATAAAGTTCTTTTAAGAATAAAAGAACTTGAAGGGAAAAAATGAAAAGGGATTTTTTAAGCATCCTTGATTTAAATGAAAAGGAAATTCTTTATATTTTAAAAAAAGCAAAAAATTTTAAAAAAAATAAAAAATTTGAAAAAATTCTAAAAGGAAAAATTTTAGCCCTTATATTTGAAAAACCCTCTTTAAGGACAAGAGTCTCATTTGAAACAGGAATTAGAAAACTCGGTGGAGATGTAGTTTATCTTTCTTCTTCTGATATTAAGATGGGGGAAAGGGAAGATGTAAAGGATATTGCAAAGAATCTTGAAAGATGGGTTGATGGAATAATTGCAAGGGTATTTTCCCATGAATCACTTAAAATACTTTCAGAAAATACAAAAATTCCTGTAATAAATGCATTGTCAGATTTAGAGCATCCATGCCAGATTCTTGCTGATTTACAGACCATAGAAGAATATTCAGGAGATTATAAAGGACCACTTGCCTTTATAGGTGATGGAAACAATGTCTGTCATTCTTTAATTTTAGCATTTTCAATTCTTGGAGGGAAAATAAATGTTGCAAGTCCAAAGAACTATGAACCAAAAGAGGAAATTCTAAAAAAAGCATTTGAAATCTCAAAAAAAACAGGTGCTGAAATAAAAATTACAAATGATCCGTATGAAGCAGTTAAAAATGTAAAATTCATATATACAGATGTATGGGCTTCAATGGGACAGGAACAGGAAAGGGAAGAAAGGAAAAAAATTTTCAAAGATTATCAAGTAAACATGAATTTAATAAAGGCAGCAGGAGGAAAAGTTTATTTCATGCATTGTCTTCCAGCTCATAGAGGTGAAGAGGTAACAGATGAGGTTTTAGATTCAGATTTTTCCTTAGTTTATGAACAGGCTGAGAATAGGATGTGGGCACAGATTGGACTATTTTATCATATTTACTCAAGGAGGAAAAAATGAAGGAATATAAAAATTATATAAATGGTAAATGGGTTCCTCCAAAAAGTGGTAAATATTTTGAAAATAGAAATCCTGCAAACTGGGATGAAATAATAGGACTTTTCCCTTTGTCAACAAAAGAAGAAGTGGATGAAGCAGTAAAGGCTGCAAGAAAGGCTTTTAAACATTGGTCAAGAGTCCCTGCCCCTAAAAGAGGAGAAATCTTAAGAAAAGCAGCGGAATTACTCCTTGAAAGAAAAGAAGAAATTTCAAGACTTTTAACAAGGGAAAATGGTAAGATTTTAAAAGAGGCAAGAGGTGATACACAGGAAGGAATAGACACTGCGTTTTATGCATTTGGTGAAGGAAGAAGGCTTTTTTCTTATACAACACCTTCTGAATTACCTGATAAATTCTGTTTAACATTTAGAAGACCTGTTGGTGTTTTTGGAATAATTACACCTTGGAATTTTCCAATAGCACTTCCTTCATGGAAAATATTCCCTGCTCTTTTAGCGGGAAATACAATTGTTTTTAAACCACCAACTGATGCACCTGCCTGTGCTTATGAACTTGTAAAAATTCTTGAAGAGGCAGGGGTTCCTGAAGGTGTTGTAAATCTTGTATTTGGTGGAGGAAGTGAAGTAGGTGAAGCAATCTTATCCCATCCTGATATTGATGGTATTGCTTTTACAGGTTCTTCAGAAGTAGGGGCAAGAATTGCAGAAGTTGCTGGTAAAACACTTAAAAAAATTTCGCTTGAATTAGGTGGGAAGAATGCACAGATTGTTATGGATGATGCAAATTTAGATCTTGCCCTTGAAGGAGCAATATGGGGAGCCTATGCAACAGCAGGTCAGAGATGCACCGCTACTTCAAGGATAATAGTTCATGAAAAAGTTTATGATGAATTCCTTGAAAGGTTTGTTGAAAGAGCAAAAAAATTAAAAATTGGTAATGGACTTGATGAGACTGTTGAAATGGGTCCTGTTATAAATGAAACACAATTAAAAAAGATACATCAATATGTTGAAATAGGGAAAAAGGAAGGGAAATTAATTTGTGGAGGTGAAAGAATTAAGGGTGATGAATACGATAAAGGATGGTTCTATAAACCAACAGTTTTTGTAGATGTTTCACCTAATGCAACAATTGCTCAAGAAGAAATTTTTGGACCTGTTGTATGCTTTTTTAAAGTAAAGAATATTGATGAAGCAATTGAAGTTTTAAACAATACAAAATATGGACTCTCATCATCAATATATACGCAGGATGTAAATAAGGCGATGAAGGCAATTGAAAGAATTGAAGCAGGAATAACATATATAAATGGACCAACAATTGGCGCTGAATGCCATCTTCCTTTTGGAGGTGTTAAAAATACTGGTAATGGACATAGAGAAGGTGGATGGACTGTTTATGACATATTTACAGAAATAAAAACAGTCTATATAGATTATTCAGGGAAATTACAAAAAGCACAGATAGACACATGGGAAAAATAATAAAAGAGAAATTAAAACCTTTGATAAAAATAAAGCCACCCGGTCCAAAAGCAAAAGAATATTTAAAAAAGGATTCAAAATTTATCTCACCATCATATACAAGAGTTTATCCACTTGTTGTTGAAAAAGGTGAAGGATGCTGGATATATGATGTTGATGGAAATAAATATCTGGATTTAAATGCAGGTGTAGCAGTATGTGCTCTTGGACATGCTCATCCTGAAATTTTAAAGGTTATAAAAGAACAATCAGAAAAATTCATCCATTATTCAGGAACAGATTTTTATTATCCTCCTGAAATCCTTCTCGCTGAAAAACTTGCAGAAATAGTTCCCGGTGCTCAAAATAGAAAAGTGTTTTTTTCAAATTCAGGAGCAGAAGCAATTGAATGTGCATTAAAACTTGTAAAATATCACACAAAAAGACACTATTTAATTGCCTTTTACTCTGCCTTTCATGGAAGGACAATGGGTGCACTATCTTTAACTGCTTCAAAGGAAATACATAGAAAAGGATTCTATTCACTCGTTCCTGGAATCTATCATGTATTTTATCCTTATTGTTATAGATGTGTATTTAAACTCTCTTACCCTGATTGCAATTTTTATTGTGCTGAAATAATTGAAGAAATATTATTAAAAAAAGTTGTTTCACCAGAAGAAATTGCTGCAATATTTTTTGAGCCAATTCAAGGTGAAGGCGGGTATATAGTTCCTCCACCTGGATACTTTAATAAATTAAAAGAAATTGCTGATAAATATGACATCTTACTTGTTGATGATGAAATTCAGGCAGGAATGGGAAGAACAGGAAAATTTTTTGCAATAGAACACTGGGGAATAATCCCTGATATAGTAACTGTTGCAAAAGGGATTGCCTCAGGACTTCCGCTTGGTGCATGCATTGCAAAATCAGGAATAATGAGCTGGAAACCTGGCTCCCACGCATCAACCTTTGGTGGAAACCCTGTTGCATGCATGGTTGCACTCAAAGTAATAGAAATTTTAGAAAATGGATTACTTGAAAATGTGAGAAAAACAGGTGAATATTTAATTAATCTTCTTAAAAATCTTGAGAAAAAATATGATATTATAGGAGATGTAAGAGGAAAAGGACTTATGGTTGGTGTTGAAATTGTGAAAGATAAAATTAAAAAAGAAAGAGATAAAACAAAAAGAGATAAAATTGTTTATAAATGCTTTGAGAAGGGTATATTATTACTTCCAGCAGGTGAAAATGTGATAAGATTCTGCCCACCACTTGTAATTTCAAAAGATGAAATAGATGTTGGTATTGAAATCTTTGAGGAAGTCCTAAAGGAAATTTAGTGAAAGTATTCTTAAATGGAATATATTCAAGATCAGAAAGTCTTATAAAGGCAACAATTGATTTTGAAAGAAAAAGAATAAAAGAAGAGGAAGTCATAAAAAGATATGAAGAGGATTATAAAAATATTTTTCAAATTCAGGAAGGATTAGAATACATAAGTGATGGACTTTTAAACTGGGATGACCTTTTAAGACCATTTTCAGAGATTTTTGAAGGGATAAAGGTAAATGGATTAAAAAGATATTTTGAAACAAATTTCTTTTATAGAGTTTTATATTTTGAAAAGAAGATAAAAATAAATGAAAATAAAATTGAAGGATGGATAGAAAAATATTTCAAAATTAAAGATAACTCTAAAAGACTTTTAATCTTGCCATCCCCTCTTTTATTTAAAGAATTTTCTGAAGAAATTGAATTAAATAAAATATGTGATTTAATGACTGAAATATGTGATATTATAATTTCTAAAAGAAAGGGAATTTTTTTCTTTGAAGACCCAGTTATTGTGAGAAGAAAAATAGAAAAAGAAGAAAAAAACATTTTAAAAAATTTTTATAAAAATTTATATAAAAAGGGATATGAGATTATAGTTCAAACCTATTTTGGTAAAGTGAGGGGAATTTTAAACTTCCTTTTTTCTTTACCTTTAAGAGGGATAGGAATTGATTTTTTAAGGAATAATATTGATGAAATAAAAAGATGGGATGAAGAAAAAATCCTTGTTGCAGGATGTATTGATTGTGAAAATTCCTATATAGAGAAAAAAAGGGATTTACAGAATTTTATAAATAATTTAAAAGATATAGCAAAGGAAATTTATCTTTCTGGAAACTGCGATTTCTTATTCTTACCGAAAAAAATTGCTGATGAAAAATTTAATTTACTTAAAAAAATAAAATGAAAGCACTTTTAACACATGAAATAGGTTCTCTTGCAAAACCTTCTTGGAGGGTAAAGGCAATAAGAAATGAAAGATTGAATGATGAAGATATTGAATATGCTAAAAAATGGGCAGATTTTCTAAATTTAAAAAATGAATCAGAGGAATTATTTGATATATTAAATAAAAGAGAAAATTTTAATTCTTATGAAAAAGAAAAAATAATATACTTTTCTTCTCTATTTGCAACAAGGATGCTTGAAAAAACAGGGATTGACTTAGTTTATGATGGTGAGCAACATAGGGTTGAAATGTATGAGTATCCAATCAAAAACATAGAAGGATTTGAATTTAAGGGGTATATAAGGAGTTTTGATAATAAATATTTTAAAAAGGCAGCCTGTGTAAAAAAATTAAAATTAAAAAAATTTTATCATGTTGATGAGTATAAGAGGATTTCATCTTTTGCAAAAAAAGAAGTTAAAATCCCCATAACAGGTGCATATACCTTGATGGACTGGTCCTTTGACGAATATTATATTAAAAAAGTTAATGAAAAGGATTTTATAAAAAGAAAAAGAATTGCAAGAGAAAAATTTTTAAGAGAAATCTCTGAAAAAATAATATATCCAAATTTAAAATCTTTAAAAGAAATTGGAGCAAAATTCTTACAGATAGATGAGCCTGCTGCAACAACAAAACCTTATGAAATAGAAATGTTTATAAATTCATTGATTGATTCAATAAAAGAACTTTATAAAGATGTATTTTTCAGCATTCATATATGCTTTTCCGATTACAAACTTCTTTTTCCTTACCTTGATAAAATTCAGGGAATTGTAAAGGAAATTCATTTTGAGTATGCAAACAGGGATAGCATAGAAATGGGAATAAAAGAAGAGGTAAGAAAAGGATATAAGATTTTATCAGATTTGAAAAATTTTGATTTTATAATAGGACTTGGTGTAATAGATGTTCATACTGATTTTATAGAGCCTCCAGAACTTATAAGGGATAGAATTTTATATGCCTATGAAAAGATTAAAAATCCTGAGAAAATATTTGTTGCACCTGATTGCGGTTTGAGAACAAGAAGCTGGGAAATTGCCTTTGAAAAACTCAGGAATATGGTTGAAGGTAAAAATCTCGCTTTAAAAGAAATAGGATAATTTTTAAAGGTTTCTAAAAATTTGAACTCCATAAACTCCTATTTTATCCTTTAAAATAACTATTAATCCTTTAATCTCTTTTATCTCTTTGGCAACTTTAAGGACTCTTTCAATATCTTTTTCATCCTTTATTATATTTCCAAAATAGGTTGCATAAAAATCTGAAATAATCGGATCATCAGAAATTATTGTTAAAGAATCTGTGTTTCCAAAAGATAAGGAATGCCCGACACTTTTTGAAGAGGTCGCAATTCCATATTTTCCCTTTTCAAGTTTAAAACCTATTTTCATACTCAAAGGTGAATCTCCTGCATATATTAATATCTTTGATTCCTCTTCTCTTTCCAAAAATATATCCCCTCCATTTTCTATTATTAAATTACAGGGATCAAATTCTTTTTTTATAAATTCCGCAATCTTTTTTGAAAAGAAACCTGCAATCCCTGCAAGCGGTCCAAGATCTGTCCTTTTAGAATATATAAATAATTCCTTAAAGAATGGGGGAGAATCTTTATCACAAACAGGTTTTAAAGAGGAAATAAAAAGTGGTTTCTTTATTGAATATTTTTCAATTTCTTCATAAATTCTTTCAATTTCTTTTAAAATTTTTCTCTCATTCAATTTCTTATCACTTAAAATAAGCATATCAGTAAACTTATATTTTATTTCAATTTGATAAGGTAGTGTATAATTTAAAATTTTTCTATAGAATTTATCCAATTATCTCAATTGCTCCTCTTGGGCAGGTTTCTCTACATAAAGAACAAAGAATACATTTTTTAGGATTAAATCTTAATTTATATTTTTTATCAAGATATAAAGCACCTGATACGCATACACCTGTACATGAACCACAATGAACGCATTTTTCTTTATGAATGATAATCTTTTCAGAAACAGGAAATATTAAGACACCTTTTTCTTTAAGGAAAATTTTCGCCTCTTCAATCTCTTTTTTCTTACCTTCTATATCAATAAGCATATATCCATCCTCATTTGGCATAATCTCTGCTTTAAGAATATTTACAAGAACTTCCTTTTCTTTTAAAAGGGTTGCTGTAACTGGATAATTAACAATCCTTTTGGGAAAAAGTAAAAACAATCTTTCTTTTATATTTCTCTCCATGGTTTAAAAACTCCCTCTAAAGGTAAACTTTTAACCGGTTCTGTTAAATAAAATTTCTTTTTCAATATCCATTTTTTAAGAATTTCAGCAATCCTTTTTGATTTATAAATGCTTGTTCTTGGCTGTGTTTTAACTTTTTTACCTTTAATATCAATCCATCCTGAGAAAAGCTGTGCATAATTCACTTCTTTTATAAAAGGTCTTTCAAGTTTTTTAATCCCATAATCAATTATTTTTGTCTTTATCTTTTCATTTGGAATTGAAACATAAAATGCCATATCTTCATCTAAAACTGGTATTGGAATTCCTACCCCAATAAATAATGATATTCCATAACCCTTTATATAAGCAGCCTTTAAAAATTCAGGGTCAATTTCTTTTAAATTACCTATTAAGGCAAGTGTTCCACTAGGACTTTTTGGTATTCCTGTTTCTTTATTCCTTTCAACTTTTGAATTAAACTGGGTTCCCTCCCATACTACATAACCCTGTGCACCTGCAAGAAAGACCTTTGTTCCTATTCCTATTGTTCTTAAATAAGGGTCTTTATGAAGGGGAGAAATTTCCCCTGAAGTTGAAAAGGCGACATTTCCAAAATTTGGAAGTAGGAGACCCATATATGTATAAAGTAATTCATTACTTGAATTTGTTACTGCATAATAATTTTGATAACAATTCCTTGGATTAAATAAAAAAGCTTGATTGATATTTTTTAAAGAAATATAAACATCGATTTCCTTTCCCGGATAACAGTCAGTGGGAATAGATTTTGCCTTTAACCTTACCTTTTCACCCTTTACAAGTTCTTCAATCACATGGGCACCCCCATAATCTTCTCTTCCGTTTGCTCTTTCTGTTGCACCAATATAGATATCAACTGCTGCAAGTCCACCATAAGCCTTAACATCATTTAATGTCACATCCTGAAGCTTTGTTGGCGGATCAAAATGCCCGGTATTTATAAATGCACCAGAAGAACACATCATCCCAAATGTTCCTGTCGTAACAACATCAACCTTTTTAAAAATTTCTTTAAACCCTTCTTTTTTCCCCATTTCAACAACTTCATCAGCCCTTAGAACAACAGCCTCACCCTTTTTAATTCTTTCATTTATTTCTTCAATACTTTTCTTCATATTTCTTTAATTATTTTTTCAATAAATTCGGTTTTAACGCCTGGTGAAATAATGTAAATACCATTGCTTATTTTCTTTAAATCAAAAATTAAATTTACCAAAATTTCTTCCTGAATATTTAAAAAATCATCTTTAAAATCTTCAAATTTTTTTAAAATATCCTCTGGTATCTCAATATCAGGAACCTCTTTTGAAAAATATTCAAACTGTTTTAAATCTTTGCATAAAAGAATACCTGCAAAAATAGGAAAATCATTTTTTTCTTTGAATTTTTCAATATAAAATTTATTATAAACAGGCTGTGTATAAAAAAATTGTGCTCCTGAATCAACCTTCTCTTTTATTTTATCTTCATCATAAATCTCATAAAAAGATATTGATGTTCCTGCAAAAAAATCAAATTTAACATCTATATCTCTACCAGAAATGTCTTTTCCTTCATTTAAAAATTTTATAAGTTTTAAAAGACCTGTTTTTGTTAAATCATAATTTGCAGTTGCATGAGGATAATCTCCCATAAAAAGTGGATCTCCTGTAAGGGCAAGAATATTCTTTATACCAAGTGCCCTTGCACCAAGCAAATCTGCATAAATACTCAATAAGTTTCTATCTCTACATGTAAAATGTAGAATTGGTTCAAAACCAAATTTTTCTTTAACAATATGGGCAAAGGCAATTCCTGACATCCTCATCCTTGCAAGAGGAAGGTCAACAACATTGACAAATTTAATACCTTTTTGTTTTAAAATTTTAAATTTCTCAAAAATTTTTTCAGTTAAAATTCCTTTCGGTGGATAAACTTCAATAGAAATAATGAATTCATTTTTATTAATTTTTTCTTTAAATAAATTTCCTTCACATATAACTCTTAACCCCTTTCTTTCTTTTTCTTCTATAAGAATTTTTTTACCTTTCCCTTTTTTTGAAATTTCTCCCAAATTTTGCTTAATTAAACTTATATGCCTTGGCTCTGTTCCACAACATCCACCTATTATCTTAACACCTTCCTCAACCATTTTGATTGCATATTCTAAGAAATGCTCTGGATGGGAAGGATAGAAAAATCCTCCCTTTTTATAAACAGGATACCCTGCATTTGGCATTGAAGAAACCTTTATTTTTGTTAAATTTAAAAATTCATTAATTATTTCAAGGGTTGGAATAGGACCAACACCGCAATTTGCTCCAACAAATTCAACTTTATACTTTTCAGCAAGTTCAACAACATCTTTAATAGAGACACCAAATGGAGTCAATTTGTCTTCATTAAAGGAAAAACTCAAAATTATAGGTATATCTCTTTTAATTTCTTTTATAACTTTTAATATTTCTTCTGCTTCTTCAATCAAAACCTGGGTTTCAACTATTAAAAGGTCAACATTTCCATCAATTAGTCCTTTAACCTGAGGATAGAAATATTTCTTGATATCTTCCTTTTTAATCTCTGAAAATGGATAAATTGGTTTACCTATTGGACCAATGCTCCCTGCAACGAGCACTTTATTCTCTGAAACTTCTTTTGCAATCTTTGCTCCTTCAAGATTCGCCTTATAGCATATATCCTCATCAGGAATTTTATAAAGATTTGCACTGAATGTATTTGTTTCAATCAATTCTGCTCCTGCAATAATATATTCTCTATGAATACTTTTTACAAGTTCCGGATTTTCAATATTTAAAAGAGAAAAGTTTTTATTTAAAGGAATACCCTTTTTGTAAAGATAAGTTCCAAATGCACCATCTGCAACAATAACTTTCTCGCATTTTATCAGGATGAATGCTATACCTCCTTTTAAAGTTTAAAATTTTAATAAAATAAAATTTAAAATGTCAATTGAAATTTTTAAAAATCGTTCATTAAAATTAAATTCTTCGGGGCGTAGCGCAGCCCGGATAGCGCGCCTGGCTTGGGACCAGGAGGTCGGTGGTTCAAATCCACTCGCCCCGATTCATTTTTATATGAAAATACTCCTGATATTTCTACTTTCTCAAAAATCCTCTATTTTTTATGATAACACTTTTATATTTAAAGAGAATCCATTTTTTTATAAAAGGGAAAATTCCTTCAGTTTATATTTTGAACATTTTTCTTATGATTGGAAAGTGATTATAGGAAATGGCGAACCCTCTGTTTATAGAGAAAATTACACTCAATATTTATTTTATTCTTCTTTTTATAAAAAATTTGTTTTCACAGAATTTACATATTCAAAAGAGGGAGATTTTAAAAATGAAGAAATTATTGATGAATATGGCAAGATAGATTCAATTAAACTAATTTCAACTACATTTACAGGAAGAACTTCTTTTCTTTTACCCTTTAAAAAATA
>JBDRZD010000011.1:0-35878 GCA_039803745.1 Caldifarciminota bacterium | reverse complement strand
AAATTATGTTTGTTGGCAGGGTGAAGGGAAGCAGGTGGAAATCCTGCACGGCCCCCGCCACCGTGATAAGGGTTTTCCCTTTCCGGGGCTAAGCCCGCCACTGGGTAAACGGGTCTTTTTAAGGCTCTTTACCTGGGAAGGTGGGAAAGGGGAAGATACCCTTTAAGTCGGGAGACCTGCCCTGCCAAGGAAATTTTTAAACCCCCGGGGGTAAGGGGTTTAAAAACTTTCATTTTCTTCTTTATTCCCCTCCCTCGGAAAATCCAAAAAGGAGGCATTATGAAATGGATATTGATATGGATGATAATACAAATAGGGGTAAAGGAAAAGATCATTCCTGGGCAACCCGAAATAATAGAAGAGAAAAAGGACACATTAAAAGAATATATATTACCGGTTCGGGAGATAACATCAACTCAATATTACCAGGAGATTTACAGGTCAAAATCTCCAATGAGTTATATCACCTCCTTCCAGATCAAATCATTAAACCCGATTTCCCTTGATAATCTTCTACTTTCTCTACCAGGCATTTTTATTCTTCCAAATGGTAATCAAGGTATGCTTTCAACCTGTCTTTTAAGAAGTTTTTCTTCAAAGGAAAATTATTTATATATTGATGGATTCAGGTTAAATACAAAAAGAACGGAATCCTTTAATTTATCATTGCTTCCTATTATAGATTATGAAAGAATTGAAATATTAAGAGGAGGGAATAATGTATTCTTTGGTGAAGGACCATCCGGTGGAATAATCAATTTTATTTTGCCTGAAAAAAAAGAAAGGTATGCAAGAATTAAAACAGATTTTGGTTCATTTGGATATAATTCCCAGGAATTCCTTTTCAATCTTCCATTTGAATACAATCTTTTCTTTTTATTTTCACAAACCCATAAGGATGGGAATGATCCTTTAGAATATAGAGGGTTTAAATTAAAAAGGGAGAATTCTGATTTCACAAAGAGGACATTTTTTATAAAACATTCAAGTGGAACATATGAGCAGATATTTATTTTTTCTGAAAATAAAACAGGTGTTACAGGAAGAGTTTATGATTTCTTTAATGATTCAGCATATATCTCAACACCAGATGCAAGGGAAAAGGATGAGATAATCCTATATGGAATAGGATTCAATTCAGAAAATTATTATATAAGGAATCAAATTTTAAGGGATAGAATATATTATTCTGACCCTTTATGGGCTGATACATCTTATACTCAAAGTTTACTTTTAAGAAGTTCAGGTGGATATAAAATAAAATTTGGAAAAGCAAGGATTCATATTGGATATGAAACTTTCAGAGAAAATATAAAAATTTTTAAAGGGCATACAATAAAAACAAAGGATACAATAAATTCATTAAATCTTTCAACAGGAATTGAAATTCCAGAAAGAATTGAACCATTCTTTTATCTAAGTAAGGATTTTGCCTATAAAGAAAAGTTTATTCCATTAAAAGGAGGAATTTCACTTTATCTAAATAATTTTTCAAAAATCTCATTCATATATTCAAAGGGTATTAAAAATCCAACCTCTTTTGAAAGAATATGGTATCAGGAATATCCATATATGGTAATAAGGGGTAATCCAGAATTAAAACCCGAAAAATCAGAAGGATATGATATTCTATTAAATATATTTCCTGTAAAGTTCCCCTTTTATTTAACTATAACGAATTTCAAAAAGAATTCAAGGGATTTAATTGAATGGATAAGTTATATGAAAAATGACACCTTTATTTATGAACCTCAAAATTTTTCAAAGGGTTATTTAAAAGGATATGAGTTTGAAATTAAGACAGGTAAAGAGAACATATTTTTTAACATTTATTATACATACACAGATGCAAAAAATTTAAAGGAAAAAAGAAGAATTTATTATATTCCATGGCATTCTTTAAGATTTGAATTTATTTTAAACTATGATAGGTTTTCATCAGGAATTTCCTATTCCTATCATTCAAAAAGATTTACTTCTGTTACTAATTTAAGCGATATATCCTTATGGAACCTTTCCTTCAAACTTAAAAAAATCTATTTCTTTGATTTATCCTTTTCTCTCTATAATCTTTTAAATAAAAATTATGAGTTTGTCCCTGGATATCCAGTTGAAGGAAGAAGTTTTAAAATAGGGATTGAAATGGAAAAGGAAATGGTATGGTTTTAATAAGTTTATTATTTTCAATTTTGATTTATGATGACTTAGGAAATAAATTATCAATAAGGTCTCCACCAGAAAGGGTTGTTTCTCTTTCCCCAAATTTAACTGATTTTTTAATATACTTTGGTCTTGAAGATAAAGTTGTTGGTAAAACTTATATTGATAAAATAAAAGGTGAAGATGTTATAATTCCTTCAGGTTTTTTATCAAGAGAAAAAATTTTAAAGTTAAATCCTGATATTGTTTTTGCAGGTGATATAAATTCAATTGAAGATATTGAATGGATGAAAAAAAATAAAATAAATGTTTTTTATATAAAAACAGAGAATTTAATTGATATAATAAATGCCTTTATAAAATTTGGAAGAATTTTTGGTATAGAAAAAAAGACAATTTTTAAATTGAAGGGATTTCTTGACACAATTTATGAGGAAAAAATAGAGTTTAAGGGAAATGCAATGGTTATAATTGATTTAAAAGGAGGGATATGGAGCTGTGGTAAAAATACATTTGTTAATGAGATTTTAGAGATTTCAGGATTTAAGAATTTTACAGATTTTTTTGAGGGATATAAAATAGTTTCAAAAGAAAAGATAGATTTTGAAAAAATAAATTATTTTATAATTTCCCATCCAGATGTTTTAAACGATTTAAAAAATGAAGATTTTTATAAGAAAATAAAGGATAAAATATATGTTATGAAAAATTATGAATATTTTACAAGACCTTCACCATTTATTTTAAGGGCAATTAAAGAATTGAGGAAAATAAGGTGAAAAAATTTTTATTTTTAATCTTTTTAATCTTTTTAATTTCAATTTTAATAGGTCCTGCAGGTTTTGATAAAGAAATTATTTTAAATTTAAGAATTCCAAGAACTTTAAATGCAATATTTGTTGGTTCATCCCTTTCCCTTTCCGGTCTTTTACTTCAAACACTCTTTAAAAATCCACTTTTAGAACCCTATTTAATCGGAACATCATCAGGTGCTGCCCTTTTTTCATTCCTTTCTTTATTTATACCTCTTAATTTTATTTTTAAAACTCCCTTATTTTCCTTTATTGGCTCAATTTCTGCAATCCTTATCATAATTTTAATTTCAAAATTTTTGGAATACAATCCCTATAAAATTTTACTTTTAGGAATTTCAATTTCCCTTATTTTTTCTTCAATTTTAGCATTTTTAATATATTATTCTCATTCTGAAAGAATCAAGATTTTCTTTTATCTTTTTGGAAGTTTGTCAAAATCCTCATGGTTTTCCTTTTTTATAATTTTTTTCTCCTTTATTTTTGTATTTCTTTATTTTTTAATAAAAAATAAGGAACTTGATATAATTTTGCTCTCCGAAGAGGAAAGTTTTTCCTTAGGTGTTGACCCTAAAAAAATCTATATTAAAATTTTACTCTTTTCTTCATTTTTAACAGGAATAACTGTTTCATTCACAGGAATAATAGGATTTGTTGGTCTTATTGTTCCCCATATTTCAAGAATTTTAAAAGGGGAAAAACATATGAATTTAATTCCCTATTCTGCTTTAATTGGAGGAATTCTTTTACTTTTATGTGATAATTTTTCAAGAATTATTCTTGAAGGAGTTGAAATCCCTGTTGGAATAATAACATCCTTTATAGGTGTTCCATTTTTTATATACTTGATTTTTAAAAGTATATGAAAATTTTAATAAAGGATTTAAATTTTTCTTACAGAAATGGTTTTTCAATAAAAAATATAAGTTGTGAGATTGAAAAATTTACAATTTTAACAGGACCAAATGGATGTGGAAAAACAACGCTTTTAAAAATAATACTCGGAATTTTAAAACCTTTAAAGGGTAAAATAATTTTTAATGGTAAAGACATTTTAAAAATTTCCTATAAAGAAAGAGCTAAAATCATTTCCTTCATACCACAATTCTATCAGGAAATGAGAGGATTTAAAGTTTATGATGTGATTATGATGGGAAGATATCCTCATATTAAAGGAATATTTAAAAGAGAAAGTAAAAAGGATATAGAAAGGGTTTTTGAGGTTATTGAAAAACTATCGTTGAAAAATATCATAAATAAAGATTTTTCAGAAATTTCAGGAGGTGAAAAACAAAAAGTTATAATAGCAAGGGCAATTGCACAGGAAACAGATATATTACTTCTTGATGAACCAACTGCTCATCTTGATTTAAAAAATCAGATTGAAATCTTGAGTATTTTAAAAGAGATTTCAAAGGAAAAAATAGTCCTTGGTGTTTTTCATGAACCATTTTTATCATTAAAATTTGCCGATAAGATGATATTTATGAAAAATGGAGAAATAAATTATGAAGGCAAAGCAGAGATTCAAAAAATTTTTGAATTTTATAATATTGAGAATTATTTTTGATTCAGCCTAAAATTTTATGGTATTCTACAGAAAAATTATAGCAAAGAAGGTTAAGATTTAAAGTATTCTTTTGTTTCCTCAATTCCTTTTATCAGTTTAATATTCAATTCTTTAATATATTCTTCAACACCGGGACGACAGAATATTGCAACAATTATCTTTTCATCTATTTTTTCATTTTCTTCAATTTCGTAAAATTTAATAGATTTCAAAAATTCTTCCACATCACTTAAACTTACAGAGGATTTTACTTCAATTGCTATTCTTTTTTTATCTTTTATAATTATGTCAATTTCAGCAGGTCTTGGAAAACTAAAAATTTTTGCCTCTTTATCAAATTTTTTCCATTTTATTACTTTATATTCAAGTTCCTGAATAATCTCTTCAAAACCTTTTCTGAATGCATCTTCCGCACCAATCCCCCATCTTGAACCTATTGCTGAGATTGTATCTCTTAAAATTTTAAATCCATTTTCCATCCTAAGGGTAATTTCCTCAAATCTTTTATTTATTTCTTCAAATCTTTTATTAGTATCCTCTCTCAACTCTTCAAATCTTTTATTTAACTCTTCAAATCTTTTATTTAATTCTTCAAATCTTTTATTAGTTTCTTCAAATCTTTTATTAGTATCTTCTCGGAGTGTCTTCAATTCCCCTGTCGTATCTTCCCTTTGTTTTCTTAATTCAAGAAGTATTTCCTTTATTTCCTCTTTTGTAACTGCTTTTTTTTCAATTATTTCTTCAATCTTTATTCTTATAGAAGGATATTTTTCAATTATTTCAGGAAGTTTTTCCTCTATT
Organism: Caldifarciminota bacterium; assembly: GCA_039803745.1. Classification (GTDB taxonomy): domain Bacteria; phylum Hydrothermota; class Hydrothermia; order Hydrothermales; family Hydrothermaceae; genus JBDRZD01. Next base: position 30,535 of record JBDRZD010000011.1, on the reverse strand, counting down.
ATCTTTATTATCTCTTTTTCAGATAATTTTTTCATAATATAAATTATAGAAGAATTAAAATTTGAATTGCAATTGCATTTAAAAAGCGTAAAAATAATGATGGAGATGAAAAATTTTTGGAGATTGCTTTAAAAATTGAATTTATAAAAAGGAAAGATAGAAAATATCCTGAATGGAGCAGGATATTTATCCGGTACTTTTATTGAGCCAGAAAAATTCAACATAAACCCCTTACTTTTAAAATGTTATGGTGTTCTACAAGTATTATTTTTCTGCCATTCAAACAGAAATAGGTATAGGAACATGGTGGAAAATATAAAGTTTAATAATATTTTACCTTTCTAAATATAATGGTATTCTGCAAAAGATTCTGATTTAAATCTTTAGGCATTTCGCCAAATTAATCTTCTAAATAAACTTTTATTTTTTCTCCTCTTTTTACTTTTTTGAAAATCTTATAATCTCCTTCAATTTTCCCTATAACATTCACATCACTGTATGCAACTATTTCATTTTCTTTACTTATCGGTGTTTTTCCAAAAAATATACATAAAGAAGGCTCCTCTATCCATATTCCAACTTCCCCTTCTTTTAAAATTTTTCTTGGATTCTCAGGTTCAATTTTTTCAATCGGTATTTTAAAATAAATCTCTTCTCCCCATAAATTTGCTTTTCCCTCGCAAGGTAATATTTTTAAAAATTTCTTTAGAGTTTCAGGGTTTTCCTCTGAAGGAATTAAATTAATTTTTCCTATGCTTTTGCTTTCAATTATTATCTTTTTCATATTTTTTCAAATTTTGCAAATATTTTACCTCCTAAATGCAAAAGCAATTCATTTTTTATCCAGTATTCTTTAAAATATAAGGTGGAAGCACAGGCATAAACTATCTCTCCAATAAAGAAATTGCATTCACCTGCATCCACTATTTCCTTTAATTTACATTCAATATGGGCAATACATTCTTTTATCCAGCAAGGACTTACCTTCTTTGCCTTCTCTTTTGTAAGTTTTGTCAATTCAAATTTATCAACTTCTTCTCCTGATTTTGTTCCACATTTCCATACTTTTTCTTTTAAAGAAATTGTTGGAATATTTATGACAAATTCTTTTGTCTCCTTTATATTTTTTGATGTATACGCATCCTTACCGATTGCAACTCCAACAAGAGGAGGTTCTTCTGAAAGAGGTGTAAGCCATGCAAGAGCCATAACATTGTCCTTGCCATCTTTGCTTTTTGAAGTTAAAAGGTATGTTACCTTTGGATGAAATATATGATATATATTTTCCTTTATTTCAACTTTATCTTTCATTTTTACCTCCTTCAAACTTTTTTTCTAAAAATTCATAAAGATTTTTCATATCAAAGGGCATTTCTATTTTAAATTCCATCTTCTCCTTTTTAATTGGATGGATAAATGAAAGATAATAGGCATGCAATGCCTGTCTATCTATTATATTTAAAACTTCCTGTGCTAACTCCCTTAAACTATTTGGAATTATTGAAAGTATCTTTCTTGGCTCCCTTCCTGAATAAACAGGGTCACCAACAACAGGATGACCTATATGTTCAAAATGAACCCTTATCTGGTGTGTTCTTCCTGTTAAAAGGCTTGCTTCACAAAATGTTATAAATGTATCAAAAATTTTTATCACTTCATATTCAGTTATTGCGGGTTTTGAGTTAAAAATTGTAACTGCCCTTTTTTTTCTATCAACCATATCCCTTCCTATCGGTGCTTCTATAATTCCTTTTTTAAGTGGCAAAAGACCCCAGACAAATAATTTATATTTTCTCTTTATTTCCCTTCTTTCCATCATTTCACCAAGTTTTGATAATGCCTCATCTGTTTTTGCAATTAGTAAAAGACCAGAGGTATCTTTATCAAGTCTGTGAATTATACCTGGTCTTGCTTTATCATCATCTATTGGGAGTTCTTGATATTTAAAAAGAAGGGCATTAACAAGTGTTCCTGTAAAATGACCTCTTGCAGGATGAACAACAAGACCAGCAGGCTTATAAATTACTGCTAAATCTTCATCTTCATAAATTATATCAACTGGTATATCCTCGCGAACTATCTCTTTTTTTTCTGAAACTTCAAATTCTACTTCTATTTTGTCATTTTCTTTGACTCTATAATTTGATTTTAAGACTATTATCCCATTCACTTTTACCTTTCCACTTTCTATTAAATTTTTTACAAATGAACGGGATGTCCCTATCCCGCTCTTTACAAGGTATAAATCAATTCTTTCACCACTTGATTTTTTTTGGACAACCCTTTCAAAATGCTTTAACATCAAATAGAAGAGAGAATTTTTTTCTCTTCTTCTATAATTACTTCTATACCCTTTTTTGCAACATCTATTAATTTCAAAAGTTCTTCAGTTCTTAAACTTCCTTTTTCAGAAGTTCCCTGAATATCAATTATTGAGCCATCTTCAAGCATTGAAATGTTTAAATCAACTTCAGCATTTAAATCCTCTTCATAATTTAAATCAAGATAAATTTCTCCATTTATTTTACCAACACTTATTGAACCAAGAAATTTATCAATTGGATCCTCATTTATTAAATTATTTTTTAACATATACCTTGTTGCAATATACAAGGCAACAAATCCTGCATTTATGCATGCTGTTCTTGTTCCTCCATCAGCCTGTAAAACTCCACAATCTATTATTATTGTATATCCTTTTAATTTCCTTCTATCACAGGCACCCCTTAAACTCCTTGAAATAATCCTGCTTATTTCCATTGACCTTCCATCTTTACCTTTCAAATCCTTTATATTTCTTTCAGGTGTTGCCCTTGGAAACATAAAATATTCAGCAGTTATCCATCCCTCATCAAGTTCTTTAGCAAATTGGGGAACTTTTGCTTCTATTGTTGCTGTAGCAATAACTTTTGTATTTCCAATTTCAAACAAACAACTTCCTTCAGGAACATTTAAATAATTTGGATAAAATTTAAAACTTCTTAACTCTTCTTTTCCTCTTCCAGTTCTCATTTACCTTGAAGTTCTTCTATCTTTTTTTCAAGTTCTTTTATTCTTTCTTTTAATTTTTCCTTCTCTCCCCTTTTTTGCATTTTATAAACTCTATAAAGCATTCCAAGAACAGCAAATAAGAAAGCAAGGTCAAAATATGTCCTGAATTCAATTGTCAAAAATGTTCCACCCAGAATCATTACAACATCCATTATAATTTGTAATATCACAATTAAAAGAACAACTATTAACCATATAACCATTTTTCACCCCCTCTTATTTTTTCTCCATCCTTAATTTTTTTATTTTCAATATAAACAAAAGGTCCTATTTCACAATTACTGCCTATTTTTGTTTTTCCCTTAATAAATACAAATGGATAAATAATTGTGTCCTTTCCTATTTCGACATCATATTCAATATATACATTTTCAGGAGAATATATTGTTACCCCATTTTCAAGAAATTTTTTAATTATTCTTTCTTTCATTATTTTAAAAGCTTTGATAAAATCCTCTCTTTTATTTATTCCGAGACATTCATCGGGTTCAGAAGATTGATAGGCAAGAATTTTTGCTCCTTCAGAATTTAAAAGATGAATGCAATCTGTTAAATAATACTCTCCTTTTTTGTTTAAGGGTTTTATCTTATTTATAACTTTTTCAATACTTTCTCTTTTAAATATATAAACCCCTGTATTTATCTCTTTAATATTTTTCTCCTCTTCTGTTGCATCCAATTCTTCCACAATTTTAATTATTCTTGAATTCTTTTTTATTATCCTTCCATATCCTTTTGGATCCTCAAAAATTGCAGTTAAAATTAAAGCATCTGGCTTATTTTTATTGTAAAAATCAACAAAATTTTTTAATGTCTCATACTTTAAAAGCGGAGCATCTCCTGGAAGTATTATTAAATCATCTCTTTCTTTTATTTCTTGAAGAGCTTTTTTAACAGCATCACCTGTGCCAAGAGGCAATTTCTGGTCTATAATTTGGGCTTCTTTTTTAAACCTTTTTATTATTTCATCTTTTGATTTTCCACCTACTACTATATATATTCTCTTAATTTTTAATCTTTTTAAATTTTCAATAGAATAGGAAAGAATGGGTTTTCCTAAAAGCTGGTGTAAAACTTTGCTTTTTGCTGAATTAAACCTTTTGCTTTTACCGCCAGCAAGTATTATCCCAATCATCTTATTCCCTTAATCCTGTTTTCTTTATCAACAAATATTATTTTTGGCTTTATCTCTTCTTCAGAAAATATGAAAGAAAATATAAAAATTTCGTCACCTACATAACACAATCTTGCAGCCCCTCCATAAAGTGTTACTTCTCCTTCTTCACCCTTTATCACATAGGTTTCAAATCTTTTGCCATTTGCTTTATTTATTACCATAACAAATTCATATTCCTTTATATCACCTTCTTTCATAATTGAAGGGGGCAGACTGATGCTTCCTTCGTAATCAAGGCTTGTTTTTGTAACAACTGCACCATGTATTTTACTTTTTAGAAATTTTCTTAATTTCATACAATACTCTCTTCCAATATGTTTAAATTCTCTCTTAAAATTCCAAGGGTAAAATCCATTTTTTCCTTTGAAATTAAAATAGAAAAGGAATGTAAGGATGAAGAGATTAAAAATATTTTTATTCCATAAAAAGCAAGAAGATTTAATACCCCGGCAACAATCCCTTTTCTCCTTGCAAGGTTTTCCCCGAGAAATACAAGGAGTGCCACATTATCAAATTCTTTTAAATAACCTGTTCCGCTTGTTTCTATTATCTCTTCAAGTAAATTTTTCATTTCTTCTCTTTCACTATCCTGAACTACAAAATTAAAACCTATTTTACCTTTTGGTAAAGGAACTGCGTCAACAAGAAGTAAATTTATTCCTCTTTCCTTTATAATATCAAGGATATCAGAAATTATTCCCATTTTGTCACTTATTTCATACAATATAAAAAATACAATCTTTTCATTTTTGAAAAGTTTTATACCAACATCATAAATCATTATCCTATTTAATCACCTCCTTTGCTCTTTTTATATATTCTTCCATCTCTTCTTTTTTTCTTTTTTCTGTTACTGCAATCAATAAAAGATCTTTATCAAAGCCAAATCTTTTTAGAGGTGTTCCTGCAAGAAAACCCTTTTCAGCCATCTTTATAACAAATTCTTCAGCATCAACTGGAAGTTTTATAACAAATTCTTTAAAAAATGGAGAGTCAAAAAGTGGTTTGAATCCTTCTTTTAAAAGCATTTCATAAAAAAGATGGGATTTATATAAGATATGTCTCCCAAGTTCTTTTATCCCTTCTTTTCCAATTGCTGAAAGATAAACACAGGCAGCAAGTGCACAGAGCATTTCATTTGTGCAAATATTGCTTGTTGCTTTTTCCCTTCTTATATGTTGTTCTCTTGTTTGAAGCACCATTGCAAATGCTCTTTTTCCTTCAATGTCTTTTGTTTCTCCGGATATTCTTCCGGGCATCATCCTTATATACTTTTCCTTACATGTAAATATTCCTAAATAAGGTCCCCCAAATCCCATTGGTATGCCAAGAGATTGACCTTCTGCAACTGCAATATCGGCATCATATTCACCCGGTGGTTTTAATATCCCTAAAGAGGTGGGGTCAAAAACCATTATGAAAATCAAATCTTTCTTTTCTTTTATTTCTCTAATTATTTCCGGATCTTCAAGAATGCCAAAGAAATTGGGATGCTGTAAAACAATTCCTGCTGTTTCTTCATTAATTTCTTTTTCAATATCTTCATATTTTATTTTTCCATTTTTTCTGTCATAAGGAATTTCTTTTATCTCTACCACATGAGATGTATAAGTGGAAATTACACTTTTATAAATTGGATTAAGGTTTTCAGGTATTAAAATTCTATATTTATTTTTTATTCTGCATGCCATTAAAATTGCTTCTGCAAGCGCACTTCCTCCTTCATACATTGAACTATTTGAAGCATCCATTCCTGTTAATTCACATATAAGGGTTTGATACTCAAACATTGCCTGAAGCGTTCCTTGAGAAACTTCTGCCTGGTATGGAGTATAGGCTGTGTAAAATTCTGGCCTTGAAATTACATAATTCACAACTGCTGGAATGAAATGATCATAAGAACCACCGCCAGCAAAATTTATAAGGTCCCATTTGTTTGATTTTGCAAGATTTTCTACTATCTCTCTAACTTCAATCTCGCTTTTCCCTTTTGGTATTTTTAAAGGTTCTTTAAGAATTTTATCCTGAGGTAAGTGTTGTAAGAGATCTTCAATTTTTTTTATTTTTAAAAACTCGTATATTTCCTCTCTTTCTTTTTCACTTTTTGGAAGGTACTCCATATTTATAAAGCTCCTATAAGTTTTCTATATTCCTCTGGAGATAAAAGATTCTGAATTTCTTCAGGATTTGTAATTCTTATTTTTATCATCCATCCCAGTCCATATGGATCTTCATTTATTATTCCTGGATTTGTTTCAAGTTCTTCATTTACTTCAATCACCTCTCCTGTAAGAGGAGCATAAAGGTCAGCAACAGTTTTTACTGCTTCAACACTTCCAAAGGGTTGCATCTGTTCGACCAGTGTGCCTATAGCAGGCAATTCAACATAAACTATGTCAGATAATTCGCTTTGTGCAAAATCTGTTATCCCTATTGTTGCGATATCTCCTTCTATTTTTGCCCATTCATGTTCCTTCGTATATTTTAAATCTTCAGGAATTATCATAATAAACCTCCTTATAAAAAGAAGTAAATTATAAACTTTTAGTTGAAAAAGTGTCAAATTTACTGTATAATTTAAAATTATAAAATGAAAATTAAAGGAAGAAATTTGATTTATATAATCGAGGGAATAAAGGATGTATTAAATGCGAAGGAAATTTATAAAGAATTGTATTCTAAATATAGAGATATTCTTCCAGATGAGTTTAAAAAAATAAAAGAAGATGATGTTTTTCCTTTTGAAATATACCTGTCTCTTTTAGAAATAATAGGTTTTAAAAAAGGTAAAGAATTTGTAAAAGAATTGGGGAAAAAACAAGGTAGAGAATTTATTTCAACTGAATTAAGGGTTGCAAAAAAAATGGATATAGATTGGGTTTTAAATAAGGCTATTTTAATCGGTGAATCCTTTTATATTGGTGGTAAGTATACAGTTTCTAAAATTTCTGAAAATACGGTTAGAATTAAAATAGAAAGATTTGAAGAATTCAATGAATTTGTTGAGGAAGAAATAAAAGGTTTTATAGAAGGGGCTTTTGAAGAAATAGGAATTAAAATTGAAATTGAAACAATTTTTTCACCCGTTAAAAATTTTCCGTTTCTTGAATTTGAAATAAAATGGTAAAAGTTAGGTTTGCTCCTTCCCCGACAGGTGCTCTCCATGTAGGAGGTGTTAGAACTGCCATTTATAATTATTTGTTTGCAAAAAATCAAAAAGGAGAATTTTATTTAAGGATAGAGGATACTGATCCTGAAAGGTCAAGAGAAGACTGGATTAAAATAATCATTGATGGTCTTTCATGGATAGGTGTTAAATGGGATGGAGAAATAATTTATCAATCAAAAAGGCTTGAAATATATAAAGAATATGCTTTTAAATTGCTAAAAGAAGGGAAAGCCTATTATTGTTTTTGCACAGAAGAAGAACTTGAAAGATATAAAGAAGAAGCAAAAATTTTAAAAAAACCCTTTAAATACCCAAGAACATGTCTTAAAAGAACTAAAGAAGAGATTGAAAAGTTAGAAAAAGAGGGCAGAAAAAAGGCTATAAGGTTTAAAATTCCAGAAGGAAAAACAAAATTTTTTGATTTGATTCATGGAGAAATAGAATTTGATAATTCAGAAATTGAAGATTTTGTTATATTAAGACCCGATCTTTCTCCAACATATCAACTTGCCTGTGTTGTTGATGATCATTTTATGGGAATTACCCATGTTATAAGGGGGGATGACCATATTTCAAATACACCAAAACAAATTTTACTTTATCAAGCTTTCGGTTGGAATATTCCACAATTTGCCCATCTTCCAATGATTCTTGGTCCTGATAAAAAAAGACTTTCAAAAAGGCATGGTGCAACTTCAATAACAGAATTCAGGGAAGGAGGCTTTTTGCCCGAGGCCATTTTCAATTTTCTTGCCCTTTTAGGGTGGTCCCCCGGGGATAACAGAGAAATAATTTCAAAAGAGGAAATGATTGAAACATTTGATATTAAAAGGGTGAATAAAAGAGGATGTATATTTGATATAAATAAATTATTATGGATGAATTCAGAATATATAAAAAATTCCCCAGATGAAAAAATTCTGAATGAATCTTTGGTTTTTTTTGAAAAGAAGGAGTGGTTTGAAAAAGAAAAGCATATGGAGATTTTAAAAAAAATAATTCCTTTATTTAAAACAAGGATCAGGATTTTAAAAGAATTTCCAGAATTTGCTGATTATTTTTTTACAAGAGAATATAATTATGAAAAGGAAGGAATTGATAAGTATTTTATATATCCTGAGGTTTTTGAAATAATCGAAGAAGTTTTAAGTGAAATAAATATATTAAATGAATTTAATAAAGAAAACTTAGAGAAAATTGTAAGGGAAAAGGCAAAGGAAAATAATGTTAAAACCGCCTTTATTATTCATCCATTAAGAATTTTGTTAACTGGTAAGCAGGTAGGGCCAGGACTTTTTGAAATAATGGAAATACTTGGAAAAGAAGAAGTTATTTTTAGGATTAAAAGAGGTTTAGAAGAATTGAGGGGTTTTATTCCATATAAAACGGGTTATCCTGAAAGAACAAAATTTTAGGAGGTTTTATGAAGAAGAAAGTTTTTGAAATTGAGAAGATGGAGTATAAGCCTGTTAAAGCACCAAGGGGTAAGGAGATTCAGTGTAAAGGCTGGATTCAGGAGGCTGCTTTAAGGATGCTTATGAACAATGTTGATCCGGATGTTGCTGAAAAACCTGAGGAATTAATAGTTTATGGGGGAACAGGAAAGGCAGCGAGAAACTGGGAATGTTTCTGGGCAATTGTAGAGGCTTTAAAAAATCTTGAAAATGATGAAACCCTTTTGATTCAATCGGGAAAACCTGTTGGGATATTTAAAACCCATGAATGGGCACCAAGAGTTTTAATAGCAAATTCTTTGCTTGTTCCTGCATGGGCAACTTTAGATTATTTTAGAAAACTTGAAGCAATGGGGCTTATTATGTATGGACAGATGACAGCAGGCTCATGGATATATATAGGAACACAGGGAATAATACAGGGGACTTATGAAACATTTGCAGCCTGTGCAAGGAAACATTTTGGCTCTTCTTTAAGGGGTAAATTTGTATTGACTGCTGGAATGGGAGGTATGTCAGGTGCTCAACCACTTGCTGTTACTATGAATGAAGGGGTCATTCTTGATGTTGAAGTTGATCCTAAGAGAATTGAAAGAAGAGTAAAGCAGGGATTTTGTGATATGATGGTTTATGATCTTGAAGAGGCATTAAGACTTGTTGATGAAGCTGTAAAAAAGAAAATTCCAAGGTCAATAGGTCTTGTAGGTAATGCTTCTGATATTCATCCAGAGCTTGTAAAAATGGGAGTAATTCCTGATGTTGTTACAGATCAAACTTCTGCCCATGACCCTTTAAATGGTTATGTTCCAGGTAGAATGTCTTTAGAAGAGGCAATTGAGTTAAGGAGAAAAAATCCAGATGAATATTTAAAAAGGTCTTATGAATCAATAGCGAGGCATATGGAAGCAATTCTTGAGATGCAAAAAAGAGGTGCGGTTGCCTTTGATTATGGAAACAATATAAGAGGTCAGGCACAAAAAGCAGGTGTTAAAGACGCTTTTCGTGTTCCAGGCTTTGTTATTGAATATATAAGACCACTATTTTGTGAAGGTAAAGGACCTTTTAGATGGGTTGCCCTTTCAGGTGACCCACAGGATATTTATACTACTGATGAAGAAATCTGTAAACTTTTCCCTGAGAATGAATCCCTTTTAAGATGGATAAAACTTGCAAGAGAAAAAATCCCTTTTCAAGGGCTTCCTGCAAGAATATGCTGGCTTGGTTATGGTGAGAGAGATAAGGCAGGTCTTTTATTTAATAAACTTGTAAGGGAAGGGAAGATAAAAGCACCAATTGTTATAGGAAGGGATCATCTTGATACAGGTTCTGTCGCATCACCCAATAGGGAAACAGAAGGTATGAAGGATGGTTCAGATGCAATTGCTGATTGGCCAATTTTAAATGCCCTTTTAAATACCTCTTCTGGTGCTTCTTGGGTTGCAGTTCACCATGGAGGAGGAGTTGGAATAGGATACAGCATTCATGCAGGACAGGTAATAGTTGCTGATGGAGAAAAAATTTCTGATAAGAAAATTGAAAGGGTTTTAACAAATGATCCCGGTATAGGAATTGCAAGGCATGCAGATGCAGGATATGAAAAGGCAATTGAAATTGCAAAGAAATTTGGAATAAAAATTCCTATGCTAAAAGAAGAATGATAATATATTCAATAGCAAACCAAAAGGGAGGTGTTGGTAAAACAACAACATGTTTGAATCTTTCTTTTGCATTTAGTAAATTAAATAAAAAAGTTTGTGCAATTGACCTTGATCCTCAGGCAAACTTATCATCTGGATTTGGAATAAATTCTTCCTCAGGTAATATATATGAAGTATTTTCTTCAAAAAAGAGTTTAGAAGAAATAATTCAGAAGATAAATGAAAATCTTTTTTTAATCCCTTCAAATTTTGAACTTTCAGGTTTAATCGAAGAGATAAAAAATGAAGAAGAAAAAGAAAGCCTTTTAAAGAACATCATTAAAAATTTAAAAGATTTTGATTATGTTCTCATAGATACGCCCCCTTCACTTTCAATTTTAACAATAAATGCTTTAACTGCCTCAAATTCCGTTATAATACCTGTTCAAAGTGAATATTATTCTCTTGAAGGTTTAACCCATCTTCTAAAAGTTATAAAGAGAGTTAAAGATTTTTTGAATCCTTCACTTAAAATAAGAGGGTTTTTAATAACACTTTTTGATAGAAGGACAAAACTTTCGTATGCAATTGAGGAAGAATTGAGAAAAGCCTTTAAAGACAAGGTTTTTAAGGTAGTTATACCAAGAAGTGTAAGATTTGCTGAGGCACCAAGTTTTGGAAAAAGTATTTTTGATTATGCCCCTTCCTCTTATGGTGCGATTGCTTATCTTGAACTCGCAAAGGAGATTTTAAAAGGAGATGAAAAAGGTTCTTGGTAAAGGTCTTGATGCCCTTCTAAAAGGGATTGAAGAGGAAAATGTTAAAAAATTGCCAGTTGAAAAAATAGTTCCCGGAAAGTATGAATTAAGAACAAAAATCACACCTTCCTCTTTGCAGGAATTAATAGATTCTATAAAAGAAAAAGGAATAGTTGAGCCAATTATTGTAAGACCATCTGGTGAAAATTTTGAAGTTGTTTGTGGACATAGAAGATTTTATGCAGCAAAAGAAGCCGGTCTTAAAGAAATTCCATGCATAGTTAAAGAAATAGATGATAAAGAAGCCCTTGAAATTGCAATTGTTGAAAATCTTCAAAGGGAGGACTTAAATCCAGTTGAAAAGGCAATAGCTTTTAAAACTTTAAATGAAAAATTCGGTTTAACCCATGAAGAAATAGCAAAGAAGGTAGGAAAAACAAGAAGTGCAATCACAAATACTTTGAGAATACTAACACTTCCCCATGAGATAATCTCTGCAATCTCTGATGGCAAAATAACAGAGGGTCATGCAAAAGCGTTGCTTTCTTTAAAGGATGATAAGGAGAGGATGAAATTGTTCAGGAAGATGATAAGAGAGAAAATGAGTGTGAGAAAAACTGAAAGGATTGCAAAAAAAGAGATGAATGCAGAGATTATAAACATTGAGGAAAAATTTAAAGAAATGGGATTTTATGTGGAAATTAAAAAGAAAAAGAAAGGTGGATATATAAAGATATTTTTCAAAGATGATGAAGATTTTAATTTTATAATAAAGAAATTTTTAATTAATGAATAAGATATTAAGCCTTATTAAAGAGATTACTTCATTTCCAATGCCTTCTGGTTACGAAAGATTCTTTGTTGAAAAAATTAAAGACAAAATGCAAGAATATCTTGATGAAATTAGAATAGATAAAATGGGAAATCTGCTCGGAATAAAAAATGGTAAAGGAAAGAAAAAGATAATGATAACTGCTCATGTTGATGAGGTTTATATGTATATTAAAAAAATAAAGGGTAGCTTTGGATTAATTGAAACACATGGAATTGATAAAAAAATCCTTTATGGGCAGGAAGTTGTTTTAATAAAAAATAATGGGGAAATAATAGAAGGTATTATTGGAAGTATTCCTCCTCATTTAAAAGAGGAAATAAAAGAAAAAGAAATTTTTGTTGATTTTGGAGAGGATGCCGGTAAACTGGGAATTAATACAGGTGATATAATTGTATTTAAAGAAAACTTTGGAATTTTAAACAAAAATGCATTCTTTTCAAAATCCCTTGACAACAGGATAAGTGTTTCTCTAATTCTTCTCCTCATTGAAAAAATAAGAAAAAAACTTTATCATAAAAAACTTTTTTTCCTTTTAAGTACGCAGGAGGAAACAGGAGCAATTGGAGCGATGGTAAATGCCTTTGAGATTTATCCTGATGAATGTATTGTTATAGATACAACTTTTTCCAGTTCCTTTTATAATAAAGAAGACATTGAAATTGGTAAAGGACCTGCAATAGGGATGGGCCCTTTCATTGATAAAAGAATAAGTGAAAGTTTAATTAAAATATGTAAAAAATATAAAATTCCTTACCAAATTGAAGTTTTAGCCGGAAGAACAGGTACTGAAGTTGACAGGGTCAGTCTTTTAAGGGAAGGAATTCCATGCGGTCTTATCTCAATTCCTATAAGATATATGCATACACCTGTTGAGGTCGCTGATATAAGGGATATAAAATGGGGGATAAAGATTATTGAAAAATATTTGGAGGAAAAATGATTTTTTTGTTTTTAATCTTTTCTTCTTTTATTCATAATGAGATTTTAATTCCTTCAGAACCCTTCGGACTTTTAGGCGTAAAAGAAATTTCTTTATTTGAAACAAGTATTTCAAAATTTGAGGAGGCAAAGAAAGATATTCTTCTTTTTTCACTTTGCGATTGGATTATTGATTCAAGAATTTATCATTTCACCTATTATAATAAAAAGATAAAATTAGGAGCTTCAATCTCCTATTTTGATTTTGGAAGATTTGAATATTATGAAAAAGCCTCAAATGAGCCAGTATTTTATTATAAGCCCCTTTCCATTCTATCAGGAGTTTATTATTCTTTAAAAATTGATCCAGAACTTCATTTAAATTTAGGCGCGAAATATATTTATTCTGTAATTCATGAATACACTTCAAAAAATATTCTTTTTGATTTCTTTTTATTTTTTAAACCTTTAAGATTCAAATTTTTAAAAGCAGAAGGAGGTATAAGAAATTTTGGAATTGCGTCAAAATTTGATAAAAGATATTATTCAGAGCCCTTTTTATTTTTTATGAATCTTGAAATTTCGTATAGAAATTTTATCTCAAAGATAAATTATAAAAAGGGTTTATGGGGAAAAGAAGACTTGGATAATAACTTTAATTTTGCTATTTCCTATAATATAATAAAAAATATTAATTTGCTTGTAAGCTTTTCCTATCCACAAGATCTCGGTTTCTTTTCTTTTGGATTTGAAATTATATTTCCTTTTATTAATTTAAGATATTCTTATAAACCTTCAAGTTTTTTTGATGATCTCCACTATATAGGAATTACAAATGCTGGAATTTGAGAAAAAAATTGAAGAAGTGAGTAAAAGGATTAAAGAATTAAGGGATATTCTCTTAGAACATCCAGAATTCAAAGAAGAACTTGACGCACTTGAAGAGAGAAAAAAAATTCTTATAAAAAAAATATTCTCAAATTTAGGTGCATGGGAAATTGTTCAACTTGCAAGACACCCTGATAGACCCCATTCAAAGGATATAATTGAAAAAATTTTTGATGATTTTTTTGAACTACATGGAGACAGGGTTTTTGGAGATGATCCTGCAATAATTGCAGGGATAGGGAGGATAGAAGATTTTAAAGTAGTATGTATTGGCCAGGAAAAGGGCAGAGGGACAAAAGAAAGGACATTTAGGAATTTCGGTATGCCTCATCCAGAAGGTTATAGAAAGGCATTAAGGGTTTTCAAAATTGCAGAAAAATTTTCTTTTCCAGTTATAACTTTGGTTGATACACCCGGAGCATATCCAGGTATAGGAGCAGAGGAAAGGGGACAGGCATGGGCAATTGCATTTAATATATTTGAAATGTTAAAATTAAGAGTTCCAATAATTGTTTTTATAATAGGAGAAGGAGGCTCAGGAGGTGCTTTGGCAATTGCTGTAGGCGATAGGATTTATGCACTTGAATATTCTATATATTCTGTAATTTCACCGGAAGGTTGTGCTTCAATATTATGGAGGGATAGTAAAAAGGCAGACAGGGCTGCAGAAGCATTAAAATTGACAAGCAATTTTTTAAAAACTTTTAAAATAATAGATGACATAATAAAGGAGCCTGAAGGTGGTGCTCATAGAGATCCAGATTTAACTGCAAAGAGAATAAAGGAAGTAATTATAAGGGATTTAAATGAATTGAAAAATAAAGATATTGAAGAAATAATAAAAGAAAGAAGGGAAAGATTTAGAAATATTGGTTTTTTTAAATTGAAATGACACTGAGAGGGAATTTAAAAGATTTTGAACTTGGTGATTTGCTTCAACTTCTTCATATGAGTTTAAAAAATGGAGCACTTAAAATATCTTCGCCAATGGGTGAAGGTGTAATATATGTGGAAAATGGTATAATCAGGCATGTTGAACTTGGGGAGGAAGAGGGTGAAATTGCGATGGCGAAAATAATGCAATGGAAGGAAGGAACTTTTGAATTCTTAAAAGATGTTAAATCTCAAAAGAATACTATAAATCTACCTATTCCAAACCTTTTGCTTGAGATAGCCAGAAAGATTGATGAATGGAAGGTTATAGAAAAGGTTGTTCCTTCAATGGATGCGATTTTTGAAATAGAGCCAAATCCTGATACTGATGTGGAGGAGATTGAGCTGAGGCAGAATGAGTGGAAGATACTTTCAAGAATTGATGGGAAAAAAAGTGTTAGAGAAGTGGCAGAGTATTTAAATATGGAGCCCTTTGAAACTGCTAAAATATTTTATGGCCTTGCAACTTCAGGACTTATAAGGTTAAAACAAAAACCTGTTGAAGAAAAAAAGGAAAAGAAAGAAGAGGAAAAAGAAGGAAAGGGATTCATGGGATTTTTTAAGAAAAAGAAGTGAATATAATAAAGTTTATCTTTGAAGATTTTGTATTAAAGATTTTTTCTCTTTTAATTGCAGCAATTTTATGGTTTCATTCCGCAACAGAAAAAACATATGTTGCTGAAAGAGATGTAATTTTAGAGTATGAAGAAGTGCCTTCTGATATTACATTTAGAGAAGTTCCTATCAAAAAAATTAAAGTCTATTTTGAGGGAAAAGGGAAAGACCTTTTAAAACTTTACTTTTCAAAACCTAAAGTTTATTTAAATTTAAAGGAAGTGAAAGAAGGAAAAAATGTTCTTAGTATAAAAGAAAGTGATATTAAAATAAGTGGAGATATAAAAGTTAATAAAATAATTTTAAATCAAAAATTTATAAATTTGAATCTTGAAAAGAAAGGGAATAAAAGAGTAAAAGTTAAAATAGAACATACGGGGAAGCCAAGGGAAGGTTATGATATTTTGAAAATTGTTCCAGAAGAAAA
The DNA here is from genome assembly GCA_039803745.1 of Caldifarciminota bacterium. Lineage (GTDB taxonomy): Bacteria > Hydrothermota > Hydrothermia > Hydrothermales > Hydrothermaceae > JBDRZD01. Next base: position 14,673 of record JBDRZD010000011.1, on the reverse strand, counting down.
AGAAGTGGTGATAACAGGTCCTAAGAGTGTTGTAGAAAAGATAGATGAAGTAAAATGTAAAGAGCTGGATGTTTCTGGTAAAAAATTTTCTTTTTATGATTATTTACAAATCTTACCCCCTTCAACCCTTGTAAATGTCAGCCCATCTTCTCTAAGAGTTTATGTTGAAATAGAAGAAAGGAAATTTAAAGAAATAGAAAAGGAGATAATTATAATTACAAGTGAAGAATATGATACGGATATTGAGCCAAAGAAAATAAAAATAAAATTTAGTGGAGCAAAAACCAGAATTGAAGATTTAGACCCTGAAAAAATAACCGTCATAATAAATCTTACAGGATTTGGAGAAGGGGAGTATTATATACCACCTAAAATTTTTTATCCTGAAGAGATAAATATTGAGGAATTATCACCATCTTTTGTGAGGGTAATTTTGAGAAAGAGAATTTGAAGTTTTTTATGTTAAAATTTTATAATTAACATGTTCAGCCGGGGTGGCGGAAGAGGTAGACGCTGTGGACTTAAAATCCACTGGGAAGTAATTCCCATGAGGGTTCGAGTCCCTCCCCCGGCATAGAATTTATTATGGCACACGCTTATACTCCGGGGTTAAAAGTTGCAAGAAAAACTTTAGTCAGAAAGGAAAGAAGGTTGCCACTTCCTGGAAAGGTGATAGTTTCAAAAGGACAAAGGGTGAAAGCTGAAGATGTGGTGGCAAAGGCAGATATTCCAGGGAATGTTCATCCAGTTAATGTTGCAGGACTTCTGGGTGTTTCACCATCAGAACTTATCTCCTTTATGATAAAAAAAGAAGGGGATAAGATTAAAAAGGGTGAAATTATTGCTGAGACAAAAGGAGTATTCGGTCTTTTTAAAAATAAAGTTGTTTCTCCCTGTGATGGAATAATAGAATCAATCTCTTCTGTTACAGGGCAGGTTATAATAAGGGAAAATCCGATTCCTGTTGAAGTTCTTGCGTATATTGATGGTGAAGTAATAGATATAATTGAGAATGAAGGTGTTGTTGTTGAAACAACTGCAAGTTTCATTCAAGGTATTTTTGGTGTGGGTGGTGAAGTAATAGGTATTCTAAAATTGGTTGTTGATTCACCAGAAGAAGAACTTACCCCTGAAAAAATTCCTGATGATATAAATGGCAAAATACTTGTTGGGGGTTCCTTTATAACAAAAGAGGCTATTGAAGAAGCGAAAAAGAAAGGAGCAAAGGGTATTGTTGTTGGCGGAATAGATGATATGAATTTGAAAAAGTTCCTTGGTTATGATATAGGGGTTGCAATAACTGGTTCAGAAAATACTGGTTTAACTTTAATAATTACAGAAGGTTTTGGGAAAATGAAGATGGCAAAGAGAACATTTGAACTTCTTCAAGAACTTGATGGTAAAAAGGCTTCCTGTAATGGTGCAACACAGATAAGAGCAGGAGTTATAAGACCAGAAATAATTGTTTCTCATAATGAAAGAACAAAAATTCAGGAAGAGGATGAATCTTTAAAAGAGGGAATGAATATAGGGACTTTAGTAAGGATAATAAGAGAACCATACTTTGGAAGAATAGGTAAAGTGAAATCTCTTCCGCCAGAACTCAGAGAGATTGATACTGAATCAAAGGTTAGAATTGTTGAAGTTGAACTTGATGATGGTAATGTTGTAATTATTCCAAGAGCGAATGTGGAGATAATTGAAGAATGAAAGTATACGAGAGAGAGTTTCTTGAAGGTGAAACAATATTTAAGGAAGGTGAAATAGGAGATGAAATTTATTTAATAGAAGAGGGAGAGGTAGAAATATTTAAGGAAATTGAGGGTAAAGAAAAAGTAATTGCAATTTTAAAAAAAGGGGAAGTTTTTGGAGAAATGTCTGTTCTTGATGGAAAACCTCGTTCGGCATCTGCAAGGGCTTTAAAAGATACTGTTTTAAGAATAATGAATAAAGAGGCACTGATTGAATATATAAGGCAAAATCCTTTCATTGAATATCTCATAAACACATTAATTGAAAGATTGAGAATAGCAGATGAGCAAATAAAATTTTTATCAATCAGCCCAGAAGAATTAAGGTTCTTAAGTTTTTTGAAATGGATAAATCGTGAGAAACTCCTCCCATGTAATATTACAAAAATTTCTATTTTTACAGGAATAAAAGAAGATAAATTAAAAGAGTTGATTGAGATTTATAAATTGAAGGGGATCCTTGAAGAAGAGAATGAAGAAATAAGAAGTATAAATGAGCAGAAGTTAGATAATTATAAAAATTCTTTACTTAAAATTCTTTAAATTCTATGAAGTTTCAGGAAATTCTTAAGATGGTTGAGGAAATTGAAAACAAACTTGTTGAATCTAAAGGCAAGGATATTACTTTACTTGAAAAGTATAAAAAACTGAAACCCCTTGAGGAGAAAATAAAAGAATACTTTAAAATAGAGAAGGAAATAAAAGATATTGAAGATATGGAGAAAGAGGAAAAAGATAAAGAGATGATCGAATTTATAAAAATGGAAAAAGAGAAGTTAGAGGTTGAAAGAGAGAAGATTAAAAGAGAAATAAAAAAACTCTTAATCCCCAAGGATCCACTTGATGAAAAAAATGCAATACTTGAAATAAGAGCAGGCACAGGCGGGGAAGAGGCTGCTCTTTTTGCAAAAGATTTGATGAAAATTTATTTAAAATATGCTGAAAGTAAAGGTTATAAAGTTTCAATAACAAATATCCATGAAACTGACCTTGGAGGTATAAGAGAAGTTGTTTTACTTATAGAGGGTAAAAATGCATATGGTAATTTTAAATATGAAAGTGGAGTTCACAGGGTTCAAAGAATTCCAATTACAGAAACTTCTGGAAGGATTCACACATCAACTGCATCGGTTGCTGTATTACCTGAATATGAAGATGTTGATGTGGAAATAGATCCTAATGACCTAAAAATAGAAGTTAAAAGGGCAAGTGGGCCAGGTGGTCAGCATGTAAATGTCACTGATTCAGCAGTGAGAATAACTCATATTCCAACAGGTATTGTTGTCCAGTGTCAAGATGAAAGGTCGCAACATAAAAATAAGGCAAAGGCTTTAAGGATTTTAAAGGCAAGAATTTATGAATATGAAAGGGAAAAAAGGGAAAAAGAAATAAGGGAAAAAAGGAAAAGTCAGATTGGAACGCAGGAAAGAAGCGAAAAGATAAGGACTTATAATTTTCCACAGAATAGAGTAACAGACCATAGAATAAATTTAACCCTTTATAATCTTGAAGAAATTTTGGAAGGAAAAATAGATGAATTGATTGAAAAATTGAAAGAAAAGGAAGAGGAAGAAAAATTAAGAGAAATAGAATTTGAAAAGGATAAGTGAAATAAAAAGAGAAATAAAAAAATTTTATAAAAAAAATGATATTGATCATATTTTAACTTCTCTTCTTTCTATTCCATTAAAAGAAATATATAAAGATGAAATTATTATAGATGAAAAAAAAGAGAAAGAGATAATATCTGCTTTCAAAAAGATTAAAAATGGTTTCCCCGTCCCTTATATTACAAAAAAGGTATCCTTTTATGATTTAGAAATTTATGTTGAGGAAGGAGTTTTTATACCAAGACCTGAAACAGAAACACTTTTAATAGAGGTTATAGAATTTTTAAAAAAAGAAAGATTTTATCCTGAAAGAATTCTTGATCTTGGAACAGGTTCTGGATGTATTGCTCTTTTTTTAAAAAAATTTTTTCCTGATTCAGAAGTTTTTGGAATTGATATAAATAAAAAGGCATGTAAGATAGCATTAAGAAATTCAAAGATAAATAATTTAAAAATAAATATTATATGTGCAGACCTTTTTTCTGCATTCAAAACAAAGTTTGATTTGATTGTGTCAAATCCACCATACATAAAGGAAGACGAATTTAAAAAATTGCCAAAAGAGGTTAAAAAAGAGCCATTTGAAGCAATATTTGCAGGAAAAGACGGTCTTTTATTTTATAAAAAAATATTTGATGAAGGAAAAAAATTTTTAAAGGAATTTGGTTTTCTTGCAATTGAAATTCATCCATTTCTTGAAGAAGAAATTAAAAAGATTTCAAAATTCAAAATGGTAAAAGAAATTTATGATTTAAACGGGCTAAAAAGAGGTTTTATATTTCAAAATCTATAATATTAATGCAAGTATTATTGAAACAATTAAAATAAATAAACTTATTCTTCCTGTTATTTCACCATATTTTACATATATTGTCTTATAATCCCTTTCAGGAACTTTTATTATTCCCTTTATTATTCCCTTTTTAAAAAGCCCTCTTTCCTCTATTATTCTTCCATAAGGATCTATAATGCAGGAAATTCCTGTTCTTGCACTCCTTAAAAGATATCTTCTTGTTTCTATTGCTCTGAAAATAAATAAATCCCTATGTTCTATTGGTCCAATTGTTTTTCCATACCATCCATCAGATGTTAAGTTTAAAATAGCATGTGCTCCATTTAATACAAGTTTCCTTGAAAATTCAGGAAATATGCTTTCATAACATATAAGAACTCCAAAAAGATATTCATTTACTTTTAAGGGCTCAAGTTTTTTACCCCTTGAAAAATTTCCTTCACCAAAATCTATTTTTTTCAAAAATTTAAACTTTTCATCATAAGGAATTGCTTCACCAAATGGAACAAGTTGAACTTTATGATATTTTGAAACTATTTCACCATAAGGAGAGATAAGAAATACAGTGTTATAAATTTTGCCATTTTCTTTATCCTGAGAACCCATAAAAAGATATGTTCTTTCCTTTGTGACAAAATCTCTCACATAACCATAAACAAATGGATTGTATCTTAAATTACCAGGTAAAGAAGATTCAGGCCATAAAGAAATGAGTGGTTCAAATCCTCTTATGCTATCAGCAAGTTCATTATAAACTTTGAATCCCTCATTTATTTCTTCTTCATAAGAAAGATAAAGGTATAGATTTGGCTGATATATTCCAACTTTAATTTCTTTCCCTTTAAAGGGCTTTCTCAGCACAAAATTACCGAAGATTTGATTTAATGAAAGTATAAAAATAAAAATAAAAAAATAAGAAAGGTTTCTTGTTTTATAAAACTTATAAAACATAAAATTTAAAAGAACTATTAAAAAAGTTATGAAAAATGGTCCTGTTATTTCAACAATCTGTATTCCTGGGAGATTTTTGACCCAAGAAAGATAAAAGGGTGCCCAGGGAAAGGCAATTTCAAAAAGGGTTCTTAAAAATTCAATTCCTGTAAAAAATGAAGGTATTAATATAAAAGAGATTCTTGAATTTAAAAATTTTTTTGAGAGTGCTCCACAGATTCCCAGAAATGAAGATTCTATTAAGATTAAAAAAAATAGACCAACCGGTAAAATATATTTTATTTCAGGGACTATTTTTGAAAGATTTATTAACCAGAAAAGATGATATGTATAATAGAAAATTCCAAATATAAAGAAAGTTAAAAATCCCCTTTTCTTTTCAATTATCAGAAATAATGGAAATAAAAAGAAGAGTGATAAAGGCCATATATAAAAAGGAGTTGATGAAAGAATTGCTAAAAAAATTGAGAAGATGAAAAGAAAAAATGTCATTCTGCTGATTCTTTTATTTTCTCTATTATTCTTATAATATTTATTGCATCCTCTATCTCAAAAAATGGTTTTTCTTTTCCTTTTATTGAATTTATAAAATTCTTTATCTGTCTTGAAAAGGAAATCTTAAAAAAGCTTTCCTCCTCATCTATCTCTGGTTTTATATCTAAAAATTTCCCATATCTTTTTTCAACAACTTTAAAAGGATTAAGTGAAATTATTCCCTTTTCACCATAAATATTAAAATACATATAGTCCCTTATAAGCTCGGGATCCCATTTTATTTCAAAATTTACAGAAATATTATCTATCTTAAAAAATGAAAAAACTTCCTTTTCAACCTCTTCTTTATATAAAGAAGAAATTATCTTTTCAGGTATTTTTCTAAAAATATAATATAAAATTTCTAAAATTTGAATTCCATGTACGAATAAAACACCTCCTCCTGATTCTTCCTTTTCCTTCCATTCAACTTCTTCAAATTCAAACCTCTTTTTCCTGTAGCCACATTCAATATGATAAATTTTCCCTATTAAATTTTTTTCAATCATTTCTTTTATCTTTTGAACATCGGGTCTTAATGCTTGATTTGCAACAGGCATCAAAACTAAATTCTTGAATTCTTTCTTTTTTTCAAGCAAAAATTCCGCCTCAAAAAGGTTTAAAGATACCGGTTTTTCTAAAAGAATATGTTTTTTAAATTCCATTGCAGCAATTGCAAGTGGAGTATGAAGATGATTTGGGGTTGTTATAATAACAGCATCTAAATTTTTATCACTCAAAAAATCCTCAAAATCAAAATATATCTTTTGAACACCATGTATTTCCTTTAATTTATAAAGTTTTGGTTCATCAATATCACAGAAGGAATATAAATTTATATCTTTTTCCTTCTTTAAAACAGGAATATAAGCAACCTGAGCAATATGCCCAATTCCAATTATTCCAACATTTATTTTCATTTTATTATTATAAAATTTAACCTCTTTCTTTTACAATTATTTTTCTTGTATTCTCATCAATTATTTCAAAAATAACATCTATTCTTTTTTCTGGTAAAATTTTTTTTATTCTATCAGCCCATTCTATAAAAACTATTCCCCTTTTATCATTTAAATATTCATCAAAACCAAGTAAATCCCATTCAACATCTTTATCAATCCTGTATAAATCAATATGATAAAAATTTAAATTTGGAAGATTATAAATAAAAATATAAACAAATGTTGGGGATCTTAATTTTTCTATTCCAAAATATCTTGCAGCACCTCTTATAAATGTTGTTTTTCCTGAACCAAGTTCACCAAATAGGCAAAATAAAGAAGGAATGGAAAATTTTTTGATAACCTCCTCTCCTATCTTTTCTGTTTCAGAAGGAGACCTCGCGATAAATTCCATATATTCCTTTTAAAGTTAGAAATTCATCTTTATCAAAACCCAGAATTTCAGATATTATATTTGCGTCACCACCTGTTGCAATCTTTTTATATTCTCTCCAGCTTTCCTTTACAGCAAATTGCCTTATAACTCTTTCAAGCCCTCCTTTCAAAACATTTATAATTCCGATAGATAAGCATTCATCAGAAGATTTTCCATAATGGGAACCAGTAAAATAAATTTCTCTAACTTTAACCCTTTCAGTATTTTCGTATATTGATTTTATTAAAAGACCAATACCCGGAAATATTGCAATGGGATATACATTCTTTTTTTCATCAATTGCATCAACAGTAATAGCAGTTCCTGCATCTATAACAATTCCTGGTGCACCATGATATTTATACAATGCAAATACATTACACAATCTATCAATCCCTATCGTATGTTTTTCCTTATAGGGTATGTTTAAAAATGTAAAATTTTCATGAACAACAAATTTTGGATAAATTCCAAAAAGGCGTGAAAATAAATTCGCAACCCTTAAATTTAATGAAGGTGCATTTGAAGATATTAAAATTTCGTTTGGAAAACCAATATTTTCTGAAAAACTTTCAATCTGGGAATTCAATATTTTGCCAAAATCCTCTATCTTATCATTTATAAAAAATGCCCAGTGAAGGTATGTGTTACCTATATCAAGGCATAAAACTTTCATAATTTTTCAAAGTTTTTAATGATTCCTATTTCAAATTTCCCTTTATTTTCAATTAAAATTTCAAAATTCTCATTTATATCCAAAACCTTTCCCTCAATTTTTTTATTCATATAATCAAATTTCACTTTTTCCCCTATTATTGAAGTTTTTATTATATAGTAGTTGAACAAATTTTTAAAAGAGAAGTGAGAAATATTTTTCAAAAATTCTTCTAAAAAAGAAAGCAAAACTTTTTTTAAATCATACTCTTCATTCTTTAAAATATATATAGATGTTGCAGAATCTCTAATTTCTTCAGGAAATTCTTTAATATTCACATTTAATCCAATTCCCGAAACAACTAAATTTTTTTTACTTTCAACAAGTATACCGCATATTTTTTTATCATGAACAACAATATCATTTGGTAACTTTATTTTATTCTCAATGTTGAATTCTTTTTCTAAAAAATTGCTTACAGAAACACAGGATGCAAGATAAACATTCTTTGGCAAAATATTTTTAAAACCAATACTTACCCATAGCCCACCATAAGGAGAAAACCAGTAAGCACCTTTTCTTCCCCTTCCTTTTCTTTGCTTATAAGAAAAAACAACACATGAATCAACTTTTTCATCTTCAAGTAATTCAAAGGCAACATCCTGCGTTGAATCAACCTCTTTGTATTCTAAAAAATATGGTGCGAATTTAACCCCTTCAATGTGAATCCTCATGATTTATATTTTTTACCTTCTTTATCTTTTATTATCCCAAAATGGTGTAATTTAACTCCTTGGATGTGAATCCTCATAAATTCTTTTAATCTCTTCAATTGAAAGATGAGTATAAATTTCTGTTGCTTTTAAAGAAGAATGTCCTAAAAGTTCTTGAATTGTTCTTAAATCTGCTCCATGAGATAAAAGATGGGTTGCAAAGGAATGCCTTAAAATATGTGGATGAATCTTATATATATTTCCCCTTTCCTCAAAAACATTTTTTAAAATATAATAAAGTCCCCTTTCTGTCAATTTTTCACCCTTTAAATTTGTAAATAAATATTCAGATTCAATATTATTTCTTTTTTTCTCTTTAATATAATCAAAGATTGCCTCTTTTGTTTTTAAAGGAATTGGAACAATTCTCACTTTATTCCCCTTACCAACAATTCTTATACTATCCCCTGATATATCATTTTCCTTTAACTTCACAAGTTCACCTGCCCTTATACCAAGCCCGTATAAAGTTTCAACAATTGCCTTATCCCTTTTACCTTTAAAATCAAAAGGTTTCCAGTTATCAAGGATTTCTCTCAATAAATTTTCAGATAAAATATCAGGCAATCTTTTTGGCACTTTCGGTGTTTTTATAACAGTGGCAGGATTAAAATCTATTATTTTTCTTTTTAAAAGAAATTTAAAAAAACTCTTTAAAGAAGACAATTTTCTTGCGACACTCTTTGGTTTATACCCATATTTTATCAAGTCAGAAATGTAATTCCTTATATCAGAAATTTTTACATCCCTTATATCCTTTTTTATATATTCATAAAAAGAATAAAGGTCATTTTTATAGGATAAAAAAGTTTTTTCCGAATAATTCTTTTGATTTTTAATATATGATAAAAAATCCTCTATCTCTTTCACATTTTAATTATATTATTAAAAAAGTTTAAATTTCAATTTTTAATTCTCTTTATTTTTCTTTATAATAAATAAATGCTTCTTATTTTCCTATTTAAAATAATACCCTTTGAATATTCCCTTTTAAATTTTCATCTTTTAAGTAAAAATCCTGTTTTTTACAGAATTTATATTTCAAGGGAAAATGAATTTAAAGTTTATAAACCAGTTTATTTTTATTTAAGGGAATTTCTTTTCTTTAAGGAAACTCATAAAAGAATAACACCTTATTATATAAGGTTTGATTGGGGAATTGGTTTTTACAAATCCTTTTCTAATTCTGATTTTAAATTTTTTTATTCCCATGTATGCAATCATGGAATTGACCATAGAGGAGAGGATAGAAGACAGTGGAATCAGATTGGCTTTAAAATGGTTTTAAGAAAAGAAAATTTTTATTTTTCAAATTCTATTGGCTATGTTACATCCCCTTTTGGTCCAAAAAGATTTTATAACAATTATTATTGGATTTTATTTTCTGATTTAATATTTAAAAAAGATTTAAGATTATTTTCTGTTTTATTTGATATAAATCTTACAGGTTTTTATACATTGAAATCTTTAAAATACGAATGGGAATTTAAAATTTATCTTTTAAAAAATGATTTTTCTTTTGGTTTTAAAAATGAAAGTAAATATGGTCTTCTTGGAAATAATAAGGAAAATTTTATTTTTAATAGTATTTTCATCGGTTTATTCAAAAATTTAACAGACTTGAATTTCTTATATGGTTATCTTTACAAAAATTTAAAATATGGCTTTTTTTCAAAAGGTTCTGTTAAATATAAAATTTTTAAAAATATAAAAATTTTAACTGATATTGAAACAATAAGTTTTCTTCATACACAGAGACCAAGGTTTGATGATTTTAAAATGGGTGGTGAGTTTAAATTTAAGAATTTAAAATTAATTCTTTATCATAGAGAGAGAAGGGATGACAATTTATTTGATGGAAAGGTTGAAAAATTAAAAAGTCTTGAAATAAATTTTTCTAATTTTATACTGGGCTATTCTTTTTATAGAAAAAATTATCCCTTTCTTTTTTTTACGGGTATAAAATATGAAAAATATATCTATTCTAAATCAATCTTTTTTGTTAAATATAACTTTTATTTTTTGTTTCTTCAGGGCAAAAAAGAAAATGGATTTATAATTGAATCAGGTCCATCTTTTTTAATAATTAAAGATAGAGAAGTTGCTCTTTCCTATACGATTAAAGCAAAATCCGAAAATGTTGTTGAAAATTATGGTCTTTTTGAAAACAGAATTTTCATCTCATTTAATTTTGATGAGGAAATAATAAATGTAAAAAATTGATGAAGAGATAAAAGCAGAAAAAATTTCTTTATATTTTTTCATAATTTTAGAGAGTAAAAAATTTATTAAACTGCCTAAAAAGGAAAAGGTTAAAACATAAATTGAAAATTTAAAATTTAATGCAAAGAATGAAGAAAAAATTGAGCCAAGAAAATTTCCTGATAATTTCAATAAAATTTTTTCAAATTTAATTCCCCATATGTTTGAAATCTGGGTGCCAAGTGAGATGAGAAACAGGTGAAAATAAAGGTCATCCCTTTTTAAATACCATATAAAGGAAAAAAGCAAGGGTAAAAAAAAGTTAGAGAAGATAAAAGAGAAACCCTCTCTTTCCTTTTTCATTAAGATTTTTGAAAGTAAGAAAAAAAGAAGCGGTAAAAAACCTTTTAAACCCAAAAAGAAAAATATTAATGTTCCAAAAAATAAAGAGGAATAAAAACCCGATTCCTTTAAGTTTCCTGTTTCATAGAATATTAAAAAGATAAAACCCGAAATAATGAATGTGAATAAAAAGAAGAAAATTTCTGTCATTCCATAAAAATTTTTCCAGGATTTAAAATATTATTTGGATCAAAGATTTTTTTAATTTCCCTTTGTAAATTTAATACTCTTTCATCCTGTTCAATTTTCAAATATTTTCTTTTTAAAATCCCTATTCCATGTTCACCTGTTATTGTTCCTCCAATAGAAACAACCCTTTCATATAATTCATATATTGCTTTATTTAAAATTTCTATATCCTTCTCTTTCCACAAAAAATTTATATGCAAATTCCCATCACCAATATGTCCAAAAAGACAAATTTTTAAAGGGAATTTTATTTTCATCTCTTCAAAAATTCCTATCAGATTATTAATTTCCTTTAAAGGAACACATACATCTTCAGACCTTACCCTATATCCTGTTTTTTCTAAGGAAGGGAGTATATCCCTTCTTATTTTCCAGATTTTTTCTCTTTCATAATCCTTTATCCCTGCATATATTTCAATTGCTCTATTTTTGTTTAAAATATCAAGAGTTTTTTGAACATTTTTATTTACCTCATTTTCATCACCATCAAATTCAATAAGCAAGAATGCCCTTGTTTTTGAAGGTAAAAATTTTCTGATTTCTTCCCCTATTATTTCAAAAACACTTTCATCAACATATTCAATACATCTTGGAATTATTTTATTTGAAATCATTTCAAAAGATGAGTTTGATGCTTCTTCTTTTTTTTCAAATGGAACAATTAAAGTTTCTATATATTCTGGTTTTGGTAAGAGTCTCAAAAAAATTTTTGTGAATATGCAAAGTGTTCCCTCAGAACCTATAAGAATTTTTGGTAAATTATATCCTGCTTTCCATTTTCTTGTTTTTTTACCTGCATATATTTTTTCAGAGGAAGGTAATATTCCTTCAATTGCAAGGACATAATTTTCAGTTACTCCATATTTTATACATCTTGGACCACCTGCATTTGTTGCAACATTTCCTCCAATTGTGCAATTTTCAAAAGAGGCAGGGTCTGGTGGATAAAAAAGATTAAGTTTTTGAGCCTCTTCATAAATTTTTTTTAAGATTACACCGGGCTGAACTTCTATTAAAAAGTTCTTTTCATCTATATCAATTATTTTGTTCATCTTTGAAAGGGAAAGCAAGATTCCACCCTTTAAAGGGATTGCTCCACCTACAACTCCTGTTCCCCCTCCTCTTGGTGTAACAGGTATTTTGAATTCATTTGCAATTCTTAAAACTTTTATTATTTCTTTTTCATTTTTCGGAAATACAACGCAATCACATAAAAAATTTTCTATACCTGATTCATCCCTTGAATAAATTTTCCTTGTCTCAATTTCTTCTAAAACACTTTCTTCGCCTATCTCTTCTTTAATTTTTTCAATCCAGTCCAATTTATTTTTTCTTTAAAACATTTATATAACAGAAACTAACAAGAAGGATGACTATTCCCCATGAAATTATTAAAAAAATCCATCCTGATATTTTCATTTTTCCTTCCTTTTAGATGAAATATTAATTAAAATACCCATAAAAATTAAAACAATTATGATATAAATTCTTGCAATCCATTTACCGGGCGAACCCGAAATCATATTCTTCCATCCACTTTGAATGAACCATCCTAAAAATATAGAAATTAAAATAAGGGGTGTTATGTATTTTATTATAAAATAAAATATTTCTGGAATATTTATCTCAGCACCCTTTTTAATCTCTTCCCATGCTTTTTTTGAACCAAATATCCAGAAGAAAACTATAAGTTGAATTAAGGCAAATAATGTTATAAAGAATGTTGCCATCCAGAAATCCAGTTCATCAAGGGCATCCTTTATGAATATTGGAATATGGGATGATAAAAATATGAAGATTCCTATCATAATTGCTGCCTTTTTTCTTTCTATTCTTAATTCATCCTCCAAGAATGCCATTGCAGGCTGTGTTAATGCAAGTGATGATGTTATTCCTGCAAAAAATAGAAGGGAAAACCATAAAAATCCAAAGAAATTGCCAAAGGGTATATAAGAGAATATTGCAGGCATTGAAATAAATCCAAGAGAAAAGGCACCAGCATTTGCAATCTTTTCGGCATTATGATATCCAAAAAATATGATTGCAGCAGGGATTGCAATTGAACCACCAAGAATCACCTCAGCAAACTCGTTTGTTGATGCTGTTGTAAGTCCTGATAATGCTATATCATCTTTTTCTCTTAAATAACTTGCATAAGCCATTATTGCACCCATTCCTATACTTAATGTGAAAAATATCTGACCTGCAGCAGAAAGCCATACATTTAAATTAAAGAGTTTTGAAAAATCAGGTTCCCATAAATATGAAAGTCCTCTTAATGCATTTGAATCTGGATGAACAGGTGCTCCAAGCGTAAATATTCTAATAACAAGAATTAAGGCAAACAAGAATAAAAGGGGCATTAAGAATTTAGCAACTGCCTCAATCCCTCTTGCAACCCCCCTTCCAATTATGTATATGTTTAAAAATAAGGTTATCAAAAAGAAAAGATAGGCTAAGGGGTTCGGTTTTATTAAAAAATTTCCTTCTCCTATATAATTTATCAGGAAATTCCCAAAGGGTTTTAATATTTCTTCAAAATTTGCTCCCTTAAAATCAGTTACTCTTGGAAACTTACCAAAAATTGATAGTATTGCATAACCAAGCGTCCATGACTCAATATACATATAATAAATAACAATTAAAATTGGACCTATAACACCTATCCCCCCAATATATTTTATAATTTTATTCTTTGTTAAAAGAGAAAAAATTCCGGGCGCAGTTCCATGCCCCCTTACTCCTCCATATCTTCCAATTGCCCATTCAACCCACATAAGTGGTATTCCCAAAAGTAAAAAGGAGATAAAATAGGGTATCATAAAGGCACCACCACCATGTTTTGCTGCCTGAACAGGAAACCTTAAAAAATTACCAAGCCCAACAGCATTCCCTGCCATTGCAAGAATTAAACCAATCCTTGTTGCCCATCTCTGTCTTTCCATAATTTAAATTTTAATTGAAGGAGAAATAAAAAATCAAATAATTATGATTTTTAAAAAAGTTTTATAATTTTTTTAAAATTAGCATCTTTAAATTTTTTAGATTTTAAAGATATAAAATAGATGCCGGGTTTAATTTTTTGATGGATGTTATTTTTCTCAAAAATCTTTTTTATCTCTTTTCCAGTTATATCAAAGACATAAATGAGTGAATTATTTTCTTTAAAGGAGATTTCAAAAATATTTAAACTTTTACCTTTGAGAATAACATCATCACACCTACATTCGCCTTCCCAAGGAGACGGGCTTGTTGAATCACTATAAAAGAATCTGAACTGGATTGAATCACAGGGAAGATGGTTGGTCAAATCAAAGGAATCGATACCGGATGTATTCGAGGTATAAACTTTCAATTGTATCCATCCACTCCATGAATTTCCTATCTTTTTTCTAAAATGTATTCTATATTTTTCTCCAATCTCATACACCCAAAA
>JBDRZD010000010.1:23498-36361 GCA_039803745.1 Caldifarciminota bacterium | reverse complement strand
ATATGAAAAAATCCCTTATAATAGGTTTTGATGGTGCTCCATTTAGATTGATTCTTAAATTTTTAAAAGAAGAAAAACTCCATTTTTTCTCAAAGATTTATAAAGAAGGCGCTTTTGGAATTCTTGAATCGGTTGTTCCTGCATATACAATGATTGCATGGCCTTGCTTTTATACAGGTAAAAATCCTGCAAAAATAGGGCCATTTTTAATAAAATCAAAAGGGTTTGACCCTGAAAGTTTTTCAAAATCTTTTTTTATAAATTCAACTGACATAAAGACATGGACAATATGGGAATATTTATCTTATCTTGGGTATAAAGTAGGGGTTATGCATGTTCCTGTTACATATCCCCCAAAAAAGGTAAATGGATTTTTAATAACTGATTTTTTAACACCAAAAGAAGCAAAGGATTTTGCCTATCCACCTTATCTTAATGAAAGATTAAAAAATTATAAAATTTCTCCTGATTTAGATATAGGAAGATACGGGCATCCCGATTCAAAAGTTAACTTAAAAAGGATGAAAAGAGATTTAATAGAAATATTAAAGGAACACGGGGAATGTGCGTTAAAACTTATAAATGAATTTAATCCGGATTTCTTTATAATAAATTTTAAAGAACTTGACGATTTTATGCATTTTTTTTATGAAAATGAGGAAGAGATTCTTGAAATTTACAAGGTTGCTGATTATTATACTGAAAAATTATATAGTCTTTTAAATCCAGATATTTTTATAATAATGTCAGACCACGGATTTCATAAAGTTCCAAGAACATATTTTTATATAAACAGTTTTCTTGAAAAAAAGGGATATTTAAAAAGAGCAAAAACAATAAGTGGAAAAACATCTATATTTTTATATAATATCGGTGAAAAGATTATAAGAATGATGCCATTTTTAAGAAATCTCATACCTGAAAAATTTAAATATAAGGTTGCAAGAGAAGAAATAATTAAAAGGGTTGACTGGGAAAATTCTATGTGTTTTGCAAACTGGTATGCGGGAGTTTATTTAAATGATAAATTTTTTAAAAATGAAGAAGAAAAAAGGAAATTTGCAGAAAAAATTAAAGAGGATTTTTTAAATTTAAGGGATGATAAAGGAAGAAAAGTATTTAAGATTGTTTATACAAAATATGAAATTTTTAATGGTCCTTATTTTGATTTAATGCCAGAAGTTGTTTATACAACAGAAGAAGATTTCAGAATAAATGTGAATATAAGTAATAAATTATTTGATAAAAGAATTGATAGACCTGATTTAAAGGGACATCACCATGCAGATTTAGATGGAATATTTTTTATAAAGGCAGATGGAATTAAAAGAGGAATATACGAAGAAAAAATCAAAATTTATGATATTTTTCCAACTCTTCTTTATCTTCTTGGTGAAAAAATTCTGGATGATGTGGATGGAAAGATCCCTGAAAATTTATTTGAAGAAAAGATAAAATATGAGTTTATAAATTTGCCTTATAAAGGGGTAGAGGAGTATGAGATGGATGAGAAGGATGCTGAAAGTATAAAAAAACATTTAAAAGGATTGGGTTATATATGAAAAAATTGGAGAAAATATTTGAGAAATGGTGGGCAGTATTTTTAATATATTTTTTTCTTTCTTTTATTCTCTTTGCCAAAATCCTGATTGAAAATGTGCTTATATATGGAACTGACTGGCTCCTTGGAACTTATACTTATAAAAAATGGATAAGTGAATTCATAAAAAATTATGGAAGAATTCCTTTATGGGATCCCTATGCAAGATGCGGTCTTCCAACTGTTGCTTCTTTTTATATGGATATTCTAACTCCTTTAACAATTTTAAGACTCATTTTCCCTGTCCATAAAGTCCAGGTTTTAGGATATTTAATATACCTTTCGCTTGGTGGACTTGGAACCTATCTTTTCTCAAGAGAATGGAAATTAAACCCTTTATCTTCATTCTTTGCAGGCTTATTCTATATGTTTTCAGGCTCACTTGTTACAACAGTTTATGGAGGACATCTTGGAAGAAGTGTGAGTGCCTGTATATTTCCCTTTATGCTTTTTTTCTTAACCCGAGGCACCAATAAAAACAATATAGTTTTCTTTTTAATTGCAGGAGGGTTTGGAGGACTTGCATTCTTACAGGGACATTTTCAACTAACATATTTTGCCTTTGCTCTTTCAGTTTTTTATTTTTATTTTTACTTAATAGGAGTAAAAAAAGCAAATTTAAAAGAGATAATTAAATTTTCTATTTATGCAATTTCAGGGGTTCTTGTTTCTTTTATGATGTATTCCTTTTACATATTTCCTGTTCTTGAAAATTTAAAACATGCAGCAAGAGGAGCAGAAAGAGGTTATGAATATAGCACTTCCTGGTCATTACCTCCTATTGAAATTTTAAACCTCTTATATCCCCATTTTTCAGGCTATTTAGAAAATTACTGGGGAGAGTCCCCTTTTAGATTACACCTTGAATATATGGGTATAGTTCCATTTGTTCTTGGGCTTTCGTCTTTTATATATTTCTTTAAAGATAAAAAGATTAAATTCCTGATTGTATGGTTTATAGTTGTAGTTTTTTATGCTCTTGGTGGATATACACCAGTTTTTCATATATTTTATACAATTTTACCTGGGGTAAAGAAATTCAGGGCACCATCTTTAATTTTTTATCAAATTAACTTTATACTCGCAATTTCTTCTGCATTTTTCATCAGTAAATTTAAAGAATTTAAAGAAAAGGATTTAAAAATATTTATAATCATTTCGGCAGGTCTTTTATTCCTCCTTGCATTAATTTTCTCGGTTTTCAAAGAAAGTTTTATAAATTTGTTTTCAGAATTTGCAAAAGGTGATAAAGAGAATGCAGTTTATACAAATTATGAATTTTTGTTAAAAGATGTATGGATTTTGTTTTTCCTTTATCTTATTTTTTTAACAATTATTTACCTCATAAATTTTAAAAAACTTAGTGAAACTCTTCTCCTTTTATTTTTACCTTTTTTTATTTTTGATGTATGGAGAATTGAAAAAGATTTTATTAAAAGTATAGAGCCTCCTGAGATTTATTATGGAGAAGATGAGGTTATCAAATTTTTAAAAAATGATAATGATATGTATAGAGTTTTCCCGTTAAGATATAAGAGAGCAGATGAAGGGCTTCTGATGCTTTATGGAATTGAAAGTATTGGTGGATATGTAGCAAATCCCCTGCAAAGATATCAGGATTTTATAGGTGCAGAAAAATCAGTTATGTTTGTTCCAATAAACCTTATAAATTATAAGCATCTTTTAAATCTTTTAAATGTTAAATATATAATTGATATTCCCTTACCTCCTGATATTGAAAGATATCCTGAAAATATTAGAAGACAACTAATTTTCTGGCATGAATTTTATAAAGACTATGAGAAAGTTTATTCAGGAAAAGATTATGTAATTTACAAAAATCCAAGAGATAAAGGAAGGATATTTTTCTATGGAAAATGGAAGATTTTGCCACAAGATGAAATTCTTAAAAATCTTTTCCTTGATAAAGAGTTATCTTATATTTATATTGAGGAAGATAAGATAAAAAATATAGATTTTCCACCACAGAAAGATTCTATTGAATTTTCATATAAGATTAAAAAATATGAGGCAGATAGAATTGAATTTGAGTATTCTCTTTCCCATCCAGCAGTATGTGTATTATCAATAAACTGGCATCCAAAATGGAGAATAAGAGTAGATGGGAAAATTGTTAAAAGTTTTCCTGTGAATCACACTCTAACAGGATTTATATTACCAGAAGGGAATCATAATGTAAAATTAAAGTTCACTTCTAAAGGACACAAAATTGGTATTTTATTAAGTTTTACAGGTTATTTGATTTTTATAATTTCTTTAATCACCCTAATCTTTATTGGTAAATTTAAAAAGAAAGAATGAAGGAAATAAAATTAATAGGAGGAATAGGAGCAATATTTTGTGCTTTATCTCCTTTACCAAATTTTGGTTTTCTCTTTTTTATTGCAGGATATGTTCTTCTTTCAATTGCTTTTAAAAAATTATCTCGTGAGTTAAAAGATTATAGAATATGGAGTTATATTCTTGCTGCTCTTATACTTGATATTTTTGCAACTTTTGGTGTATATACTATTTTTTCTTTATACTTTTTCAAAAAATTAATTTATACATTTTTTTTAATTCCTTTTACTTTCCCTTTTATAATCATTAGTATTTCAATCACATGGATCATTGCAGGAATAGCAGGTTATTTGTTTTTTAGAGGCACAGAAATAGTTTCAGAGAAAACGAATGAAAATTTATTTAAAATTTCAGGCATTTTAATGCTTATAGGAGGAATATTGATTATAATTTTAGTTGGAGCATTCATTGCCTGGATAGGATTCATAGTGCTTGCCACTTCATTTTTTTCTTTAAATAGCAACAAATGAAAAAAATACTTATTTTTTTATCTATACTTTTCTGTGTCACAGGTATTTTAACTTTGGCTTCTTATTTTTATTTAAAAACTAAAACCTTTCAATTTATGACAGGAAACTTTATTGAAATCTTTCCTCAAAAATATAAAGCAATTTATTTTAATTTTCCAAAAGGTGCAAGAGTAGAGGGGAAAATTCATTTGATAAAAGGAGAAAATATAAATATGTATCTTTTAAAAAAAGAAGAATTTGAGAATTATAAAGAAAATAAAGAATTTCATCCTTATATGAGTTTTTATTTGACAAAAGATAAAGAATTTCTTTTCATCACTCCTGCAAGAGATAAATACTATTTTATTTTTGAAAATGCTTCTTCAAAGGAAATACAGAAATTAAAACTAAATCTTTATATAAAATTCTCTAAATAGCACTTCCGATAATTTTTCTTATGTTAACTTGCATAAAATACCTTTTTTAAGTTGAAAATTTTAACTTAAAATCATTAATTTTTAATACTCTCTTCTATGAATTGGCTTATATTATTTTTTTTAAATTTTTATTTTGAAAAGGAATTTACACCTGGTGCTCCTGATTTTTATAATTACTATTCTTTGGATTATTCTTTAAAATGGGATTATTTTAAGGATGGAATTTATTTTTTAATTCCTTTAAGAAATGGGTTTGAACTTTTACTTAATAATGCCCATATAACCCGCTCTCTTTTTGTTTCTAACAAAATTACTTATCCTGATTCACAAATAATTACTTCTGTATATGCTGAAAGAGATAAATATGAAAGTACTCTTAATGGATTTTCTTTTCAAACTCCTATTTTTAAAAAATTCTCTAATTTTAAAACCGGATATGATATTTATACATCTCGGGCTTATCATTCTCAAATTGTTCAGCATCACTATTTTGTTCAACTTTATAGGAAAGATTTCATTGATTTGCTTTATTATCATTCAGATTTTGATTTTCCCCTTTACTATTTTGGTAATCCACAAAAAGAAAAATACGAAGATTATAATTTAAATTATTACTTTAAAAATTTGAAATTTTCAATTGATTATCAATATCTTGGAAACTTTTTAAATCATCAATCTATTTCTCAATTAAAATCAGAAATTACTTTAACTTTCACTTATAAATTATTAAATATCAATATTATTTTAAAAGATAAAATATTAAAATTTGTAAAAAATAAGGAAAAAAATAGGTTTGGATTTTTTACATCTTTAGATTTTAAAAAATTAATTTATTTTACTTTAGATTATGAAAATGATAAAAATTTATCAAATCATTTTTCTTTTGAAAGTATTTTAAATATTCCATTTAAAAATATGTTATTTCTACCTTTTTATTCTATAGGACTTTATTTTCCAAATCCTGTAATTGAATCTCGTATTTTCTCCCTCTACTCCACTCCTTTTATTAAAAGGGAAAGAAGAAATATTTTTGGATTTAATTTTTATGATAAAGAATTCAAAAATTTATCTTTTAGTTATGAATATGCATATGTAAAAGATATGCCAATTTTTAAAAATGGTATGTATAATTTTATAAATGAAAAGTTACATTCCTTTCAATTTAATCTATTTAAAGAATTCAATAAAATTTTAATTTTTGAAAAAATTTTCTTTAAACCCTCTATAATCTACATTACTCTTTCTGATTTTTATCCAAATATGAATTCAAAAATCACTGTAGGAAGTGAAAAAATAGTTAGAGAAAATGTAAAAATATTATTTGAATATTCTTTATTTCTTACAGAAAAAACAAATATGAGTTCAGGTGAATTAAAAGCAAACTTTTTTGATGTTTTATTTATTACTTTAAGGATTAATAATATTTTTAATCAAAAATTTTATTTAATTGAGGGTTTTAATTTTTACGAGCCACACCTTACCATTTTTGTTTCTGCAAATATATGGCACTAAAATGAAAAAGAAAATTTTTGAATTCTGTACATTTTCTCCTTTTACAAAATTTAATGAACTCAGAACAATTTTAAATGAATCACTTGAAAACTTCAGAATTTCTAAGGATAAAATCCTTAATGTAGTAATAGTGGTTGACGAGATCCTTTCAAATATTGTTGAACATTCTTATAAATTTAAAAAGGGACCAATAAAGATTAAAATAGAAAAAGATGAAAGAAATATAATTATAACTTTTGAAGACCAAGGAAAACCTTTTATATATAAAAAGGGTAAAGCAGATATTGAAGAAAAAGAAATTTTAAAAAAAGAAAGAGGACTTGGACTTTCTATTGTTCAAAAATTAATAGATAAATTTGATTTTGAAAGAAAAGGGAGAAAAAATATAAAAAGATTTTATATGAAAATTGATTAACTTCCCCCTCCTATTAAATTTTTTAATAATACCACATCAGAGAAATGAATATTTTATGATTCCCAAGAGAAAAAGAGGTTTCACTTCCATCAGGGTCATTGATATTTATGAATGAAAATCCTGAAAAAGCATCAAGGTTTATTGAAAAATAATCAGAAAAGAAGTGCTCTAATCCAAAACCAAATGGTATACCTATACCAAAGGCAGAGGAATAAGGAGTATCTCCTGGTGGCGATTCAACCATAAATCCAATTCCTCCTTTTAAATAAATATTTGTTTTTTTATGTTCTCTAAAAATATAACCCAGAATTCCCTGAAGTTGTATAAGACTCCCGGATTCTGATGCTCCATTTGAATATGATGTAAAATCAAAACCAATAAGTGGCTCAATAATAATTTTGTCAGAAACCCCAATTTTTGTAATTACAAAGTCAGGAGTTGGAAAATCCCTGGCACCTGCATATGCTAATGGACTCCATCCTATACCCATTCCAAATGACCCTTTCAGATTTTTGGCAGATAGAAGTCCTACTATACACACGACCACAACAAGTATTTTTTTCATTTAAACCTCCTTTTAATTAACTTTTAAATTTTAAGGGAAAATAATTTTTGAATTCAAAATGAATTAAATTTTATACCCTTGACAAATTAAAAATTTTCCTGTATTATTTTATTATGCAATGCGTAAATTCAATGTGTAATCTTTCTCCCGGAAAGGAGGTTTAAATGAACATTGTGTTAATCTTTTTAATGTTAACAGGGAATGATATTTTAAAAAAAGTTGAGGATAACTATAATGCACCTTGTGATAGAGTTGGCGAAATTAAAATGGTTCTTGTTGAATCAGAGGGCAATCAAAAGGAAAGAGAGATGAAAATATGGATGAAAGGAAAGTATAAAAAACTTTTTGTTTTTAAATCTCCTGCAGAGGTAAAAGGAGTAGGTTTTCTTGTTCTTTCAGATGATGAACTTTACCTTTATCTTCCTGCTTTTAAAAAAATAAGAAGGATTGCTTCCCATGTGAAAAATGAGGCATTCATGGGAACAGATTTTTCTTATAATGACCTTGCAAAGAGTGAATTTACAAAAAACTATAATGCAGAAATAAAGGAAGAAAATGAAAATCAATATGTTCTTGAACTTATTCCCAAAGAGGGTTCTGATGTAGAATATTCAAAACTTATAATGTTTGTAAATAAAAAAGTTTTTCTTCCAGACTCGGTAAAATTTTTTGACAAAGGAAAAAATCTTTTAAAAATAATGAGAAATAAAAAATTTAATCAAATTAAAAATTATTGGGTGATTTCTGAAATTGAAATGGAAAATGTAAAAAATAAACACAAAACAATAATGAAAACAATTAAAGAGGAACTTGATTCAGGACTTTCAGACGAAATTTTTACACAGAGAAATCTTAAAAGAGCAGAATAAGGAGGTAATATGAAAAAAATACTTATTATTTTATTCTTTTTCAGTCTCCTCTACTCTATTGAAATTGAAGGTGAAGCAAAAATCAATAATTCTTATCTTATCCAGCCAGATATCTTTCAAATAGATACCATAAAACCTATCCCTTATATGTTTCATCAACTTGAAATCAATTTAAAAGATAAAAAAGAAAATTACGAGTATGGAGCATCCCTGCTTTTTAGATTATGGGCAAAAAATGCCGAAACAAGCCTTTTAAAACTTTCAAACCCTTCTTATAAACTCAAACCTCATCTATGGGAACTTTATTTAAATCTATACAGTTTTATATTTGAAAATATTGATGTTAAAATAGGAAAACAAAGAATTGCCTGGGGAACAGCTGATAGATTGAATCCAACAGATATTTTAAATCCTTATGATTTGCAAAATCCATTTGACTTTGGAGAAAAGATACCTTCAGAGGCAATTGTAATTGATTTATATCTTCCAAAAGAATTTACTTTAGAAGGAATTTTTTTACCTAAATTCGTACCTCCACTTTTGCCCGAAGGAGAATTCCCAATTTTGGAAAACTCTCAATTTCCCGGGATTAAAGACACAATTATATATCCCTCTTCTAAAAATCCAATGTTTGCAGGAAAGATTTATGGAAAATTTTTAAAATTCAATTCTTCGTTATCCTATTTTTATGGTTTTGATAATTTTCCAATTTTTAAGGGAATAAGAGTCTACCATGATACAATAATAAAGGCTTTATATTTTTTCCCGAAAATTCATATGATAGGATTTGATTTTGCTGGAGAAATTAAAAGTGTAGGAATATGGGGAGAAATAGGGTATTTTATACCAAGAGATACTGTAATAATAATTATGCCAATACCAATTCCTCATGAGGATACGATTTTAAGTAAACCCTATGTTAAATCTACTTTTGGATTTGACTACACTTTTAAAAATGGGATTTATATCAATTTTCAATGGAATCATGGCTTTTTCTTTGAAAGATATAGCCCAAGCATTCCATATTCTATTCATGATTATTTTGTTTCAAAAATTGAGAAAAAATTCTTTGAAGAAAAATTAAAAATTGGAATAGCGGGAATCTATGAAATTGCAAACTGGGATTTTCCTAAAGATAATTATGGTTATTCAATGATACCAGAAATTTCCTATAAACCTTACGATAATATTGAAATAAATTTAGGAACTATAAGCCTTCATGGTAAAGGGCAAAGTCTTTTAGGCTCCTGGAAGAACTTCGATCAATTTTATTTGAACTTAAAAGTGAGTTTTTAAAATGAAGAGAATAATTAAAAAATATTCAAATAGAAAATTATATGATACAGAAGCATCAAAAATGATTACCATTCCAGAACTTGCAAATTATGTAAAAGAGGGAATTGATTTTCAGGTAATTGATAACGAAACCGGTGATGATATAACGGATTTAACCCTTGTTCAAATTTTAATGGAAATAGTAAAAGATAGAAAAGAATTTTCTTCAGCTCCTTATATTTTAAGAGAAATCATAAAATCGGGTAAATCAACAGTTATTGAATTTATAAAAAATTCTCTTCTTGCCTCAATAAATGCAATCTCTTTAACAGAACAGAAGGCAAGGGAAATTGTAAGAAATCTTATAGATAAAAAGAAAATAAGTGAGAAAGAAGGTGAAGAATTAAAAAATTTATTGATTGAATCTGCAAGAGAAAGGGAAAAAATACTTGAAGAAAAAATAAAATCAATCCTTGATGAAGCACTCAAAAAAATAGGGATAACCTCAAAAAAGGAACTTGAAGAACATTTAAAAAATAACATAAGAGAAATACTTTCAGAAATAGGAGTATCTGAGAATAAAATAAAAGAAATGGATGAAATAAAGGAAGATTTAAAAGAAATAAAGAAAGACCTGAAAGAAATTTTAAGAAAACTTAAATAAAAATGGTCAAAATCATAAATTTTTTAATTAAAAAAAGAATTTTTTATTTAATTCTCATTATCTCTTTAACTATCTTTTCTATTTTTGGCATATCAAAACTTAAGGTTCAGGGAGATATCTTAAAGGCGCTTCCTCCAGATGAACCTTACATAAAAATTTTTAACAAAATAGGAGAAGAATTTGAAGGGAATTTGATCGGAATGATTATATTAAAGGGTGAGCCTGATATATTTAATGAAAAAGCATTTAAGAAAATTCAAGAACTTACAGAGGAATATAAAAAAATAGAAGGGGTTTCTGGTGTAACAAGTCTTGCAGATATTATGGATATTAAAAAAATAGAAGAAGGAATAGAAGTTGGTAAACTTCTGCCCGCAAATTATATTCCAAAAACAAAAGAAGAATTTGACAGTTTAAGAAAATATATAATGTCAAAGGATAGATTCAAAGGTGTAATAGTTTCAGAGGATGGCAAATATGCTTCAATTATAATAAGATTCTCTGAAGAGGGAGATAAAGAAAAAACTGCTTTAAAAATAAGAGAGATAACAGAAAAAATTAAAGAGGATTTTGAGATTTATTATAGTGGGATTCCCCTTGTAGTTATATTTGTAAATGAAATGATAAGAAAGGAAATAACAAGATTAATTCCTTTTTCAACAGTTATAATTGCTTTTATTTTATTTTTAGGATTCGGAAATTTAGAGGGAGTTATACTTCCGATTTTGGTTGTTTTAATTTCAATTTTATGGACACTTGGTATTATGGGATTTTTAAATATACCCCTTTCAATAGTTTCAAATATTTTACCTGTTATTCTTCTGGTAGTAGGTTCTGCTTATGGAATACACCTTTTAAATAAATATAGAGAACTTGGAAATGAAAGAAATAAAATAAAAGAAGGTATAAAAGAAATATGGGTTCCTATATTTATGGCAGCAATCACAACCTTTTTTGGATTTATATCTCTCATATACACTCAACTTGATGTAATAAGAAAATTTGGCATTTTCTCAGCAATAGGAGTTCTCTTTGCTTTAATATTAACTTTAACTTTTATCCCTGTTATTCTTTCTTTTAAAAAAGCAATACCTTCTACAAACAAAGATCTTACTTTTCCACCTACTTCCTGGCTTATTTTATTTTCTAAATTAATTGTTACTTTAAGAGACAAAATAATAAAAATATCCATAATTCTTATCTTTTTAAGTATTGTGGGAATTTTGAAAATAACTCGGGAAGTTGATATGATTTCTTATTTTCCTGAAAAAAATCCTGTAAGGCTTTCTGCAGAACTTGTGAGAAAAGAATTTGGAGGCTATGCCTCCTCTTATATAGTTTTTGAGGCTGATAATATCAAAAATCCTCTCATTCTAAAATTAATGAAATATACAGGTGATAAACTTAAAACATCACCCTATCTCCATAATCCCCAATCAATTGCAGATTTAATTGCCGAAATGAATGAACTTGTAACAGGATTCAGATCAATACCGGAATCAGAAGAAAAGATAAATAATCTTTACTTTTTATTGGAAGGTGAACCTCAACTTGATATGATAATAAAAAAAGATGGCAAAAAGGCATTAATTCAAGTAGTATCAGAACTCGGAAGGACAAAACTAAACAGGGAAATTACCGAAGAAATAGAAAAAATTGTAAAAAAAATTGATGGTAAATATTTAATAGTTGAAGAAAATAATTTAAATTTTTATGAAAAAGAAAAAGTATTTAAAGAATATGCAAAATTCTATACAAAGATGATTTGCGATGTTTTTGAGATAAAAGATTCCTCAAAAATTTATGGACTCCTCTATTCTTTTTTAAATGAAGAAAATCATAAAAAATCCTTTGAGGCATTGGCTTTTAAAAAATTGGATGAATATTTTAAGAGTGAAGAAGCTTATATTAAGATAGAAGATAAAAAGTTGAGAGAAAAAATTATAAAAGAAATACTAAAAAATAAAGATATAGAAAATACATTGAAAAAGTATTTTAAAAATAATGAAGAAGAAATTGAAGAAACTTCTTCTGAATTGAAAGAAATTCTCAAAGAGGTAAAAAGAGAAAATTTTGTAAATAGTGTGAATTTGAATGGAAAAATAAAAGATTATATTTATGAATTTACAGGAGATAGATGGATCATACCCTATAAAAAAGAGTTTGAGAATAAAGGAGAAATAGTTAGTTTTAAAATTTATCATGCAGGAGTTCCCCAAATTTACAAAAAACTTGATGAGAACCTCTTGAAAAGTCAGTTACAGAGTCTTTTAATGGTTTTAATATTAGTTTTTATTTTTGTATCAATTGAATGGAAATCAATTATAGGGGGCTTGATTTCAATTCTGCCCATTAGTTTTACAATCCTTTTATATTTTGGACTTTTAGGATTTTTAAAATTCCCTCTTGATGCTGCAAGTGTGATGATTGCACCTATTATAATAGGTATAGGAATAGATTATGCAATTCATGTTATTTCAAGAATTAAAATAGAAATAAAAAAAGAAAGTTATGAAAATGCCTTTGAAAACCTTTTAAGAACAACCGGAAAAGCAGTTTTAATAAATGCCTTTTCTGTTGGGTTTGGTTTCCTTGTGTTAATTTTTGCTGACTTACTTCCTATAAAAAGATTTGGATTTTTAACTTTTATTACAATGATAATTTCTTCTTTATCTTCTTTAATTTTAATACCGATTTTTATTTCAACAAAAAAGCC
>JBDRZD010000010.1:14991-23332 GCA_039803745.1 Caldifarciminota bacterium | reverse complement strand
ATGGTCTCAATTCTATTTGCAGGAGGATGGGACCATCCTGTGCAGGGAATAAGAGGACTTGGAATGGGAGATGCTTATACTGCCCTGTCAGAAGATGCATCTGCAATATGGTGGAATCCAGGTGGACTTTCTTTTCAGAAAAACATGTTAGAAATAGAGCTTGGAGGAACATATGATATGCCTATGCATGTTTATAAATTCCCTGACCCATCTAATCCTTCACAAGAAAAAGAAGCAAAATCAAGTTTAAATACATTTGTTCCGCAAGGATTTCTTTCTTATAAGTTAAACAAATTTGGTCTTGGATTTGGTTATTATGTTGAATATGGTGGAGGCGGAGTTGACTGGAAAAAAGAAGATATTGGAATGGATGTTTATTCTGTTTTGGGAGTAATGGCATTTGCACCTACATTTTCTTACATGATTAATGAAAAGATTGGAATAGGGGCAAAAGTTGAAGTTTTATATGGAAGTTTTGATTCTGAAATGAAAAATGGTGAGGAAATAAAACATGAAGGTAGTGGATGGGCATTTACAGGCGGTGCAGGATTACTCTGGAAACCAACTGATATTCTCTCTGTTGGACTTAATTTAAGGGGCCCATTTACTCTTAAAATGGATGGAGAAGCTGAACACAAGATAACATTTCCAGTTGAGACTACTTTAACGCATGATACAAAAGTAAAAGCTGATTTTCCAATCACAGTGGGATTGGGATTAGGAATTAAACCAATTCCAAATCTTTTAGGTGCACTTGACTTTGAATATACTACATGGTCAACCCTTGATTATGTGGAAATGACCATAAAAGGACCAACCGGTGACACCACGATGAGAGACAGCCTCCTTTTTGAAGATGCTTTCAAGATTAAAATTGGATGTGAATATACACTACCAATTGGTCTTTCTTTAAGAACAGGGTTTGCTTATGATAAGGCCGCATCACCTGATTCAACTTTATCTCCTGCAAATATTGATGTTGATAAATTTGTTATTTTTGGTGGGCTTGGATATAGTATAGGTAATTTTGGAATAGATTTAGCAATTTTAAAAGCATTTGGTTCAGAGAGAAAATATGAAGAAGAAGTAGCACCAGGAATAACCGTTACTCAAAAATTTAATATGAACCCAATGGCAATTGGGGTTGCTTTAAAATACAGACTTTAAAATTTTTACCCCCGGCCCTTTTTAAAATGAACATTATTTTTTTTGAAGATTTAAGATATATTAAATTCTGGTTGCCTCTTTTAAGATTAAAACCTTTTTTTAATATTCCATTTTTTAATCACTCTTTAAAAAATAAAAATATTGCCTTTTTTCTAAAAGAAAATGAAATTCAAGTAAAAGAAGATTCCCTTTTTTTATCCTGTTTTTTTATTCCTTATGAAATTCCCCGGATAAAGGAAAATAAAATTTTGATAAAGGATAATGAAAAAGTAGGGATTTTTTTAAAAAGTGGAGAATATGATTTAGAAAAATTATTAAAAGAGTTTGAAAAAGATTACGATTTAAAAGAAATAAAAGGAGAATTTTTAAATACGCCTTTTAAATTAATTCATAAATTTGAAGAGGTTTTGAATGAGTATTTGAATTTAATAAAAAAGAGATACAAAAAAATTGGAAAGGGGTTTTACTCAAATTCAAAAATAAAAAAGAATGTTGAAATTGATACAGAAAAAGGGATTGTTATAATAGAAGAAAATGTTAAGATTGAGCCATTTACTTTTATAAAAGGACCTGCTTTTATAGGAAAAGAGAGTCTAATAAAATCAGGAGCAAAAATTTATTCTTCTTATATAGGTCCTGTTTCAAGAATTGGTGGTGAAATAGATTCCTCATTATTTATAGGTTATTCAAATAAAGCCCATGAAGGGTTTATAGGGCATTCAATAATAGGTGAATGGGTAAACCTTGGTGCAATGACAACAAATTCTGACTTAAAAAATAATTATTCAGAAGTAAAAATTAATATAAGAAATGAAATAATAAATACTCACATTATAAAATTTGGTGCGATAATAGGGGACCATGTAAAAACAGGAATTGGGACACTAATACCAACAGGTGCATATATTGATATTTTTTCAAATATATTTTCAGGAGGAAAATTCTGCCCCAAATATATTCCTCCGTTTTCATGGGTATCTCATGATAAAATAGAAATTTATGAAATTGAAAAGGCAATAGAAACTGCTAAAAGAATGATGGAAAGGAGAAATGTGATTATGGATGAAGAATATGAGAAAAGAATAAGGGAAATTTTTAAAAGTGAAGTTGAAAACAAAAATAATTTCCTTATATAATTTTATTAAAAATTGGAGGGATTTATGAAAAAATTAGGAGTGGTTTTAATCATAGGGACTCTTATAATTGCCTGTAAAAAAGAAATAAAACAAAAAGAAAATCCACCAATTGCAAAAATTGATAAAATAATCATTAGAGAAGGTGAACTGGAAGCACAACTCCCTTCTATATCTCAAGAATTTATTGATGAGGAGCAAAAGAGAAAAATATTAGACCTTGGAATTGAAAGGATTCTTTTCTATCTTGCAGCAAAAGACGAAGGTTTTCTAAAAGATCCTGAAATTAAAAATAGAATAAAGTGGGTTGAAAGGCTGACAGTTGCAGAAGAATATATAAAGAAAAGAATTGAATCCAATATTCAGGTTTCACCAAGAGAAGTTGAGAATTTTTATGAAATCAATAGAAAGGATTTTGAGAAAGAAATTGATGTAGCATATGTAATCGGAAGGGATAAAAATGAATTAGAGGAAATAAGAAATAGAATGATAAAATCAGGACCTGTAAAGGTAATAAGTGAAATCAAACCCTCTCCTAATCTTTTAGCAAATATAGAAAAGGTAAATGTAGGAGTATTAAAAATAAATCCTGAACTACCTATATCATTTATCAATGTGGTTCTTTCTCTAAAAGTAGGTGAAATAAGTGGAGTTGTTGAGATAGCTCCTTATAGATATGGAGTTGTTCAAATACTTGATGAAAGTAAATCAGAAGCGAAAAAAGATGAATTAATGCAGATAATTCATTCATTTTTATTTTTACAAAAAAGCCAGGCAAAAAGAGATTCAGCTTTAAGTGTTTTAAAACAAAAATACAAAGTTGAAATTTTTAAAAGATAGGAGGAAATATGGAAATTAAAAAAGTTGGAGTTGTTGGTGCAGGAACAATGGGTAATGGAATTGCCCATGTTTTCTCATTAAAAGGATATAATGTCTTATTGAATGATTTAAATGAAGAGATTCTAAAAAAGGCAGTGGAAACAATTTCTGTTAATATGGATAGACAAATAAAAAAAGAAATAATAACTGCTGTTGATAAAGAAAATGCTTTAAAAAGAATAAATACGACCACTTCTATTTCAGATTTTAAAGATTGTGATATCATAATTGAGGCAGTTATTGAAGATATACAAACAAAAATAGATGTTTTTAAAAAATTAGATGAAATAGTAAAACCTGATTCAATATTTGCTACGAATACTTCTTCAATTTCAATTACTCTTCTTGCTGCAAACACTAAAAGACCAGAAAAATTCATAGGAATGCATTTTTTTAATCCTGTTCCAGTTATGAAACTTGTTGAGGTTGTGAAAGGAGAAAGAACATCAGAAGAAACTTTAAATATTGTTGTTGACCTCGCAAAAAAACTTGATAAAGAGCCGGTAGTGGTTAATGATTTTCCTGGATTTGTATCAAACAGGGTTTTAATGCCGATGATCAATGAAGCAATCTATTGCCTTATGGAAGGAGTAGCAACAAAAGAGGCGATTGATAATGTTATGAAACTCGGAATGAACCATCCAATGGGTCCTTTAGCACTTGCAGATTTAATAGGTCTTGATGTTTGTCTTCACATAATGAATGTTTTATATAAAGAACTTGGTGACCCAAAATATAGACCTTGCCCGCTTTTAAAAAAGATGGTAGCGGCAGGATTTTTAGGAAGAAAAACTGGTAAAGGTTTTTATGATTATAAATAAATGGGCGGGTAGCTCAATCTGGTGAGAGCATCGGCTTCACATGCCGAAGGTCGTAGGTTCAAATCCTACCCCGCCCACCAGAAATCAAAATGTTCCTTTTAATTCTTGCAATTTTAAATTCGCAAATTAATCTAACAAAAGGTTTAAAAGAAAACCCTCCTTCTTTTTTTGCAATAAAAAATGTCAAAATTATTGTAAATTCAGAAAAGATA
This sequence comes from Caldifarciminota bacterium, assembly GCA_039803745.1. Lineage (GTDB taxonomy): Bacteria > Hydrothermota > Hydrothermia > Hydrothermales > Hydrothermaceae > JBDRZD01. Next base: position 19,120 of record JBDRZD010000010.1, on the reverse strand, counting down.
ATTGAAAATGGAACGATTGTTATAAGAGAAGGAAGAATTGAGAATGTTGGTAAAAATATTAAAATTCCCGAAGAAGCTTATATACTGGATTATTCGGGTAAATGGGTCTATCCTGGCTTTATAGAATCTTATTTTGTTTATAAAGGAAAAAAGGAAGAAAAAGAACTTTCAAAAGAGGAAAAAATAAATTCTGATAAAAATATAATTGACATAATTTCTTTTGACGAAAAAATAATAAGAAAGTACAGAGAAAATGGATTTACTTCTATTCTTTTTTTACCTGGGGAAGGTATTTTCAAGGGTAAAAGTGCATTATTCTCTTTAAGGGAAGGAAAGATAGAAGAAAAATTGATAAAAAGGGATGTGTTTCAACATGTGGCATTTGATTATTATAAAGATAGAAAAGGCTATCCAAATTCATTTATGGGAGCAATCTCCGTTGTAAGGCAAACATTTTATGACGCAATCTGGCATAGAAAAATATGGGATTATTATAAAAAAAATAAAAATATTCCAAAACCAATTTATTCAAAATCCCTTGTGTCTTTATATGATGTTTTAGAGAAAAAACAAAAAATAGTTTTTGAAATAGAAGATGATATAGATATATATAGAGTTTTAAAGATTAAAAAAGAATTTGATTTAGATGTAGTAATAAAGGGCTCTTCTTATGAATATAGACAGATTGATATTTTGAAAAAAGAAAAATTACCAATTATAATTCCTTTAAATTTTCCTCAATTTGATTTTGAAAATCCTGAAGAAGCAATTGATGTTTCTTTAGAAGAATTAATACACTGGGAATATGCCCCATTTAATCCAAAAAAATTATGGGAAAATGGTATTGAATTCTCATTTACAACATATGGAACAAAAGATTTAAACGAATTCTTTAGAAATTTAAAAGAAGCAATAAAAAGAGGGCTACCACAAAGTTATGCACTAAAAGCATTAACAGAAAATCCTGCTAAACTCATAGGTGTATATGATATTCTCGGGAGCATAGAGAAAGGCAAACTTGCCCATTTTATAATTACAGATGGAAATATATTCGAAGATGGAAAAATTTATGAAGTATGGATTGAGGATAAAGTTTATAAAATAAAAGAAGAACCTTTGATAAAACCTCAAGGTAAATGGGAAATCACTTTATATTTACCTGAAAAAGAATTAAAGGGTAATTTAGAAATAAAAGGAGATTTTGATAGACTTATAGGCGAAATTTTATTTGAAAATGAAAAAATAACATTAAAAAAGATAGATATAAGGTTAAAACATATTGAGATAACTTTTGATTCTCAAAAAATTGGTTATCCAGGAGTTATATTTTTATCAGGAGTTATTGAAAATAAAACTTTTAAGGGCAAAGGAATTTTACCAGATGGCAAAGAGTTTGAATTTAATGCCATCTTAAAAGAAGCAATTGAAAGAGAAGAAAGAAAAAAACAGATAGAAGTTTATAAAGAACCCCAGCTTTTATCACCACCCTCTGAATTTGGTATAAAATTTCCATTAAAAGAATATAAAAGTATTTTAATAAAAAATGGAACAATATGGACTTCTTCTCAAAAAGGTATTCTTAAAGAGCATGATATTTTAATTAAAGATGGTAAATTTTATAAAATAGGGAAAAATTTAAAAGAAAAAGTTGATTTAATAATAGATGCAACTGGAAAACACATAACTCCTGGAATTGTTGACCCTCACTCTCATATAGCAATTAAAGGAGAAAATAATGAAACAGGAGATATTGTTACATCAGAGGTAAGAATAGAAGATGTTTTAGACCCTTATGATATTTCTATTTACAGACTTCTTGCTGGAGGAGTAACAGTTTCAAATGTTTTACATGGCTCTGCCAATTCAATTGGAGGACAAAATATAGTAATAAAACATAAATGGGGAGTTAAAAATCCAGAAGAACTTATATTTAAAAAAGCAATTCTTACCTTAAAATTTGCACTTGGAGAAAATCCAGTTGGTGGAGATTATGAGAGGGAAAGATTTCCTCAAACAAGGATGGGAGTTGAAGAGATAATAAAAAATAAGTTTAAAGAGGCAATTGATTATAAACTTGAAAAAGAAAACTCAAAATATCCTTTAAGAAAAAATCTTGAGTTAGAGCCGATCTTAGAAGTAATTGAAAACAAAAGGATGCCTTATGTTCATGCTTACAGGGCTGATGAAATGATAATGTTTTTAAATCTTTTGAAAGAATTTGGCATTAAAAAGGTTTCATTTCAACATGCCTTAGAAGCATATAAGATAATTGATAAATTAAAAGAATTTAATGCTTATGTAACAGTATTTTCTGATCTATGGGCTTATAAATTTGAAGCCTATGATGGAATTCCCTATAATGCATCAATGCTTTTTAAAAATGGAATAATTGTTTCCCTTCATTCTGATTTCAGTGAAATAGCAAGAAGATTGAATACAGAGGCTGAAAAAACTATGAAATATGGAAATCTTAAAGAAGAAGATGCATTAAAACTTATTACAATTTATCCTGCAATTCAACTTGGTATAGATAAATTTGTTGGTTCAATTGAAGAAGGAAAGGATGCTGATTTTGTAATATGGGATGGTAACCCACTTTCAACTTATAGTAAAGTTCTTGAAACATGGATTGAAGGTAAAAAATATTTTGACAGAGAAGAAGATTTAAGAATGAGGGAAAGAGATGAAAAGGAAAGATTTAGAATAATACAAAAATATTTAATGGAAAGAAAAGAAAGAAAAATGGAAGGAGAAAGACCATGAAAAAATTATTTTTAACAGCCATTTTTATTTTTCCTCTTTTCTCTTCCTCCCAAATCCCTGCTCCACCCCAGCAAAGACCGATTGCTCTTGTTGGCGGAAAGATCTACACAATTACAAAAGGAATAATTGAAAATGGAATAGTGATTTTTGAAAATGGCAAAATAAAAGCAGTTGGGAAAGATATAAAAATTCCTGAAAATGCAGAAATTATAAATATTCAGGGCAAAAATGTTTACCCTGGCCTTATTGATGCAAGTTCCTTAATAGGTCTTGTTGAAATTTCAACAATAAAAGTTACACAGGATATAAGAGAAGCAGGAGAATTTAATCCAAATATTAAACCTGAAGTTGCAATAAATATGGAAAGTGAAATAATACCTGTTACAAGGGCAAATGGAGTTCTTATTTCTTTAGTCGTTCCTCAAGGCGGAATAATTTCTGGTTCTTCAGCACTAATTGAACTTGATGGATGGACATGGGAGGATGCTCTTTTAAAAGCACCTGTAGGGATTCACCTTTTTTGGCCTTCCTTAAAACCTTTTTCCTATTACTTTGAAGTTTTGCCAAAAAAATCAAAAGAAGAACTTGAAAAGGAATATAAAGATAAAATTTTAAAGATTAAAAAATTTTTTGAAGAATCAAAAGCCTATTTGAAATTAAAAGAATCTGGAAAATTTTATAAAAAAGATGAAAGATACGAAGCAATGATTCCACTTTTAAAAAAGGAAATACCTTTATTCATTCATGCAGATGAATTAAAACAAATTAAAGATGCAATAGATTTTGCTTTAAATGAGAATTTAAAAATTATCCTTGTAGGTGGATATGATTCATGGAAAGTTTCTGATATTTTAAAGGAAAAAAATATTCCTGTTATAATAACTGGAATACATGTTCTTCCAAGAAGGAAATGGGAAGGATATGATGAACCTTTTACATTACCTTATAAACTTTATAAATCACAAGTCAAATTCTGTATAGCAAATTCTGGTAATGCATTCAGCACAATGAATGCGAGAAACTTACCCTATAAAGCAGCAAACGCAATACCTTTCGGGCTTCCTGAGGAAGAGGCTTTAAAATCAATAACACTCTACCCTGCTCAGATTCTTGGAATAGATGAAAGGCTTGGAAGCATAGAAGAAGGAAAAGATGCAACATTAATAGTTACTGATGGGAATATTCTTGAAATAAAAACAAACATACTCATGGCTTTTATAAGAGGAAAGAAAATTGATTTAAGTAATAAACATAAAATTTTGTATGAAAAATATACAAAAAAATATGAATATTTAAAGTAATTTCTAAAAATCTCGCTTGCTTTTCCAAACTTTTATATAACCCATACTTCCATCTGGACGGGAAT
>JBDRZD010000010.1:0-14168 GCA_039803745.1 Caldifarciminota bacterium | reverse complement strand
TATACATTAAATTACTTCTTTGAGAATCGCGAAGACAGCTCAAAGACCTTCTGGTTCAGCGATACAAAAGGATGGAAATTCTATATTGATATAAAAGCACCTGTTCATACGCAGCATCCCGGTTATGACCCCCATTACTATCATACAGTGACCGGTGAAATAACAAAAGATGGAAAACTTGCAGCATCAATTAAAGGAGAAATATGGGTAACAGACCCACCAGATGATCCCCAGCACCAAACATGGATATATGTTGTATTTCCTGATGGAACAGAGAAAGATATAAGACAATATATTCCAATAGGTTCTTTCCTTTATGCTTTGTTAAAATAGAAGAGGAAAAAGAAGAGTTATAAAATTCCTTAATGAAATGTAAAAAATGTGGATATGAAAATGATGAAAAAAATATTTATTGTGAAAATTGCGGTGCAGAATTAAAACTTAAAATTGAAGAAGAAAAAAGGGTTGTTAGTATTTTATTTGCTGATTTAAAAGGTTTCACTTCCCTATCAGAAAAATTATCTCCAGAAGAAGTAAAAGAAATAATGGATAAAATTTTTTCAAGAATGACTGAGATAATAGAAAATAATCGGGGATATATAGATAAATATATAGGAGATTGTATAATGGCTTTATTTGGTGCTCCTGTTTCCTATGGGGATGACGCTGAAAGAGCAGTTAAAGCAGCTTACGAGATGCAGGAAAAAATAAAGGAGTTTAATAAAGAAATTACTGAAATAACTAAAGGAGTCAATTTAAGTCTGAGAATAGGAATTAACACAGGAGAAGTTGTTACAGGATATATTGGTAAAAAAAGAGAAGGAGATTATACAGCAATGGGTGATGCTGTAAACATTGCAGAGAGAATTGAAGAAATATGTGAACCCGGAAAAATATGGGTATCTGAAAACACTTATAATTTTGCTAAAAGAATTTTTGAATTTATAGAATTACCAAAGGTTAAATTAAAGGGTAAAAAAGAAGAGATAAAAATTTACGAAGTTAAAGGTTATAAAAAAATAGAAAAATATGATGAAATATTCCTTGAAAATATATTCATAAATAGAGAAAAAGAAATGGAAATAATAAAAGAAAAGTATAATGAGGCAAAAGAAAAAAGTGTTTTTCTTTTTTTAACAGGAGATATTGGGATAGGTAAAACAAGATTCTTAAAAGAATTTGAAAAAATTATAAAAGATGAATGCGAAATATACTGGATTTATCCCGACCCTTCATCTTTTTCCATCTTGAAAGGATTTTCAGGTTTTCTGAAAAGGTTTTATCCATTACGAGAATTTATGAAAGAAGATGAAATAAAAAGAGAAGCAGGAGAATATCTTGATTTTGCCCTTTTCCCTGATAAAGTTAATATAAAATTTGAAAAAGAAGAAGAAATTAAAAATATATTGTGTTATGCTTTTTCATTATTTCTCGAATTTTTATGTAAGAAAAATTTCTGTGTTTTTATTGTTGAAAATGCACACCTCTTAGATAATTTTTCTATCGGACTTATAAAGTATCTCTCTGAAACAATAAAAGATATACCATTTTTATTTATTCTTTCTGTAAGAACATCCTACTATGAAAATTTTAAAGATTTTAAAAATTTTTTTGAAATAAAATTAGAACCTCTTTCTTATGAGGAAATGAGAAAATTTATTAAAAGTGCCTTAAATGTTGAAGAATTAGATGAAGAAATATACTTAAAAATTTATCAAAATACTTTTGGTAATCCCCTCTACACAGTGAATATATTACCCTTTCTTAAAAAAGAATTATCTTTGTTTAAAATTCCATCAATTTTTTTAGAATTTGGAAGGGCGGTCCTTGATAAATTAGAAGAGGAAGAAAAAAATTTATTAGCTATTTTAGCCTGTTTGGGAGAAAAATTTGATATTGAATTAATTTCTTATATAAAAGAAGAAAAGAAAATAAAATTGCATCAAAAGATTAGAAAATTAATTTCGGCAGGAATAATTGAACAAGAAGAAGATGATAAAATTTACAGGTTTAAATCTCCTCGTTATAGAGAAATAATTCTTGAAAGCCTTTTGAAAAGAACAAGAGAAAATTTACACAATTTTGTTGCAGAAAAAATAGAATCAAATGAAAGTTTAAGAGAAAAATTTTGCTCATTAATTGCCTATAATTATGAAAAAGCAAATAAAAAAGAAAAGAGCATTTTTTATTATAAAATTGCTTTTCAAAAATCTATTAAAAATTTTTTATACGAAGAAGGGATAAATTATTTAAAAAAGATAATCGAATTATCAGAAGATGAAAAAGAGAAAGAAAATGCAAAAATAGAAATGGGTAAATATCTTTCAATTACAGGAAAGATAAAAGAAAGTGAAGAAATTTTAATGGATCTATGGGAAAATAAAAAAAATATAAATGCTTTAATTGAATATCTTAAAATTATTGGTGGATATAAAGGAGAATATAAAAAAGTTATTGAAATAATTGAAAAAGAAATTGAAATAGAAAAATTAGATTATAAAAATAAGTGTGAAATTCTGTATCTTCTTGGCGAGGCTTATCACGTATTAAGGAAACTGGAAGAGGCAGAAAAATATTATTTTAAAGTTTTAAATATTTTAAAAGAACATGACCCTTTTAAGGCAACTGTTTTAAATGCTCTTGGAGGAATATATTATTATAAAGAAGAAATTGATAAGGCAATCTATCATTATAAAGAAGCACTTAAAGAAAACGAAAAACATGATGTTAAAGACAAAATTATTTTAAATTTTTTAAATCTTGGCTATGCTTATTATAAAATTGGTAAATACGATGAGGGTTTAGAATATCAAAAAAGGGCTTTATCATTAGCAGAATCTATAAAGAGTAAACACTATATAGGTATAATCTACCAAAATATTGGATATTATTACTTTGCGAAAGGAGAAACTCCGAAAGCGATTGAATATTTTAAAAAAGCAATTGATATATTTACAATTTTTCAAAAAAAGAAAAATATTGCTCTTATATACAATTATATGAGAACAATATATATAAAGCAATGTCTTTATGAAGAAGCACTTGATATAACAGATAAATCTATACAAATAGCAAAAGAACTTCATTTACCAAACGAGATGGCAAACGCTCTTTATGGGAAAAGTAGAGTTTATCTTTTCATGGGAAATACAGAAAAAGCAAAAGAGCTAAATGAAGAATCTTTAAAAATATCTCAAGAAAATAATATAAAAGATATGCAAATTGTCTGTTTAATAAATTTTGGAGATATTTTTTTAACTATCCAGCCAGAAAAATCTTTTGAATTTTATAAAAAATCTTTGGAAATACTTGAAGATGTTAATATACCGTTTTTAAAATTTAGAGCATTAATAGGTTTATGCAAACTTTATCTTATATTAAATGAAATAAATAAAAGTTTGGAATATTTTGAAAAAGCAAAAGAAATTAACAGAGATTTAAAAAGTAAAGACATAGAGGGTGAAATATATGTAATTGAAAGTTTATTTAAAAAAAATGAAAATGAAAAAAAGGATTTACTTATAAAAGGTATAGAAATTGCTCAGGAGATTAAAAACTATAGGCTCCTTTTAAGGGCTCTATACTTCTTATCTTTAATTGACAAAAATTTTGAAAATAGGTTTGAAGTTCTTTTAAATCAATTCCTTAAAGATTTAAAAAACATTGAACTTGAAAAATTTTTGCAAGTATTAAAATTTATAGAGTGATCAATTCCTCAAAAATCTCCCCTGCTTTTCCAAAAATACTGATATCAGAAATCTCTGAAATTTGTGTTGGCTCTAAATTTATTTCAAAAATTTTTCCTCCATTTTTCTTTACATAATAAGGAATTGAAGCAGCAGGATAAACTACTGCTGATGTGCCAACAACAAGGATTGCCTCACATTTTAAAGCAAATTCTAAAATAGATGCAAAAATTTCTTCATCAATAGGCTCACCAAACCATACAACATCAGGTCTTAAAAGATTATTGCAATCTTTACATTTTGGAGGCAACTCTTCATTTTTAAATATTTTTTTCTCAAATTCTTTTTTACCGCATCCTGTACATCTTGTTCTGAAAATATTTCCATGGATTTCAAGAATTTTATTTGAACCAGCCTCCCTGTGTAAATCATCTATATTTTGGGTAACAAGTAAAAAATCAGAAATAATTTCCTCAAGTTTTTTAATTCCATAATGAGCAGGATTTGGTTTTGCCTTTAAAATTATCTCCCTTCTCCAGTTGTACCATTCCCATACAAGTTTTGGATTATTTTCAAAAGCATAAGGGGTAGCAAGTTGTGTTGCATCATAATTCCTCCATAACCCATTTTTCCCTCTAAATGTTGGAATACCACTTTCCTGCGAAACTCCTGCACCTGTTAAAACAAGAAGGGAATTCAAAGAAAATATTTCTTTCCTTAACTTATCTATTTCCGTCATTTTATTACATAAATCTTTGTATCTAAGAAAGGATATAATTTTATAAAATATATTCCCTTTGAAAGTTTTAGACTTAATTTATAAAGTGATTTATTAGATGTTAAAAATAAATCTTTGGTAATCAAATTCCTTCCAGATAAATCAAATATTTTTAATTTTGTTTTTATATCTTTTTCACCTGAATATTTTAACAAAATTTCTCCATCAATATAACTAATTTTAAACACATTTTTCTTTGAAAAATAATTTTCCTTAACTTTAATTTCTTCAACTTCTTTAAGAATCCAGTTCTCAGGGTCAAAGAAAAGGTCAACTGGCTTTTTGTTTACATAGATTTCAAAAGATTGGGAATCAAGAGAATCCCATACAAATGTTTTAAAGGTATCTCCTTGAGGAAATAATATCCATATATCAATTGGCATCTTATAAGTTGGGACATTGTAATTATGAGATTGGACTTGAAAGATAAATAGATTAATCTTGAAAGAATCAATTGATATTGAATCATAATTCCAGAAAAATTTATATTCAGGATGCCCTGGTAAATATACCCATTCATTAAAAAACCACCATAAATTTTTTCCGCTTGTTATTTCAAATACATTTCTTAAATCTTCTGTTGTTGCAGAAGAATAGGCAAAATTCTGCAAGTAATTTCTAATTGCTCCAAAAAATATTGAATCACCTATTACATGTCTTAGCATGTGTAAAACTGATGCCCCTTTTCTGTAAACAACTGCAAAATGAAATAGAATTGGTGGGTCATAAATAGGGAAAGGAGGATATGGCTCATTTTCAATATAATATTGCATCATTCCATTCATATAATTATGATATGCACTCTCTCCATCTCTTTCACCAAACCATAAAGCCTCACAATATGAAGCAAAACCCTCATTTAACCATATGTCTTTCCATGTTTTACATGTTACAAGATCCCCAAACCAGTGATGTGAAAGTTCATGAGATACTACCCAATCCCAATCACCTCCCCAATTAAGATGAACATTTATAAATGTATTTGTTTGATTTTCCATTGCCCCACCTATAGGAGCATGAACATGGGCATATTTTTCTTCTATAAAAGGATATATTCCAAAAGTATTCGAAAAGTATTCAAGCATCCAAGAGATTCTTTGAAATTTATTTTTAGCAAGGTTTGTATCCTGAGGAAAAACAAAATTATATATCGGCATATTATAATTTCCATAAATAAAACTATCCTTAACATTAACAAAATAAGGGGAAGCAGCAAAAACAATTAAATAATTTGCTATTTTATATTTTTCTTTAAATTTATAAATTATTACACTATCCTGCAAAATAGAATCTGTTTTCAAACCATTTGCTATTACTTTGTATCCTGTCGGAACTTTTATGCTCATATCTAAAAAGGCTTTGTCAGAAGGAAGGTCATAAAGAGGAATCCATCTTTTTGTCCTAAAAGGCTCATTATCTGCATATATTATACTGTCCTTAAAATAAAGACCACCTGATGGAATACCTGAATAAAAAACATCAACTTCTGTTGAATCGTTTGATACCAAAGGTGGAGAAAGAATTATTTTTAATGTAGAATCAGTATGTATATAATTTTGAGGGATTCCATTTCTTAAAACACTATCTATATTCATTCCCTTTAAATTTATTCTTAAAGTTTCAAGTGAAGAGATAAGGGATTTAAATCTTATTTTATTTTTACCTTTAAGAAAATGAGTCTCGTGAATTGGATAAAGATCAATAAAATAATGAAGGATATCAAAGGTAGTGTCTATTCTTTCAATTAACGGATTCTTAATTTCTTTTTTAAAAAATTCTTCCTTTATATTTTCTGGTAATATTTGAAAAAAAGACCAGATTATCAAAATTTTCATTTTTCACCTTCTTTTATCATTTCCTCAACTTTTTTCCTTGCGCCATATCCTGGATTTAATTTTAATCCTTTTTTCAAATAAGGAACAGCTTCTTTCTTTTTACCAAAAATATAAAGTGCCACACCTAAATTTATATAAGGCTCCCACATTGTAGAATCAATCTTCATTGCTCTTTTATAATCTTCAATTTCTTTTAAAATATAAAAAGTATCTTTTTTTGCTTCATATAGAAGATGATATGCAGTCCCTCTCATGTTGTATCCTTCTGCCTTTTCAGGATTTAATTCAAGACCCTTATTTAAATAAAATAAGGCACTATCAGCATTTTTGAGATATAAAAATTCATAAGCCTTATTGAAATATTTATCTGCCTCTTTTTTATGATTACAGGAAATTAAAAAAAAGAAAAGGAATATTATTTTTTTCATATTTCAATTTTAAAGTAAATAGTTTGATTTTTTCAATAAAAAGTTATTATAATAAACTTCTTATTTTTTAGGAGGAAAATATGGAAAAAACTAACTCAAAAGGATTCTGGAGAAAGCCTTTAGATCTTGATAAGTTAGAGAGGAAAAGGGGAATTGTCCATATAAATGAGGAACTCTGTAAGGGCTGTTCTTTTTGTATAGAATTTTGTCCGGGTGGTGTTCTTGAAAGAAAAGATAGGTTAAATTCAAAGGGTTATCATCCACCTTATACAAAATATCCTGAAAAATGCACTGGATGCGGATTTTGTGAAAGGGTTTGCCCTGAATTTGCTATAATTGTTGAAAAGGAGCTTGTAAAATGAAGGCAAAAATTTTGACAGGCACCCATTATATGTTAGGGGATCATGCATGCGCAGAAGGTGCAATTGCGGCAGGCTGCAGATTCTTTGCTGGATATCCAATAACACCTTCAACAGAGATTGCGGAATGGATTTCAAGAAGACTTCCTCTTTTTGGAGGAATTTATATTCAGATGGAAGATGAGATTGCTTCAATTACTGCTTTAATTGGTGCTTCCTGTGGAGGTGTAAAATCAATGACAGCAACTTCTGGTCCTGGTTATTCTTTAATGGTAGAAGGAATAGGACTTGCTGTTATGCTTGAAGTTCCCTGTGTAATTGTAAATGTTCAAAGAGGAGCACCCTCAACAGGACTTCCAACACTTGTAGGGCAAGGGGATGTAATGCAGGCAAGATGGGGCTCCCATGGAGATTATGAGATAATAGCCCTTGCTCCAAACTCCTGCCAGGAGATGTTTGATTTAACAATAAAGGCATTCAATCTTTCAGAAAAATATAGGGTTCCTGTAACAATACTTTCTGATGAAGCGGTTGGACATTTGAGAGAGAAAGTTGTTATTCCACCTGAAGAAAAAATAGAGATTATAGATAGAAAAAAACCAAATGTTTCACCCGAAGAATACTGGCCTTATATACCTGATGAAGATCTTGTTCCCCCTATGGCAATTGCAGGAGAAGGCTATTTTGTTCATATGACAGGATTAACTCATGATGAAAGAGGTTATCCGGATATAACAGGTGAAGCCCATGAAAGACTTGTTAGAAGACTGATTGATAAAATTCAAAAGAATAGAAAAGATATAATTGAATACGAAGAAGTTATGCTTGATGATGCAGAAATTGTTGTTGTTTCCTTTGGAATAACTGCAAGAGCAGCATTAAAGGCAGTCAGGGAAGCAAGAAAGAAAGGAATTAAAGCAGGTCTTTTCAGGTTAATAACAATATGGCCTTTCCCTGAAGAAAGAATTGCTGAAATTTCTAAAAAAATTGAAAAATTTGTTGTAGCAGAGATAAATCAGGGGCAGGTAAGAAGAGAAGTAGAGAGAGCAAGGGTAAATAGTGTCCCTGTAATAGGGGTTCATAAACTTGGTGGGGAGTTAATCACTCCTGATGAAATTTTGGAGGGAATATGGAAGAAACAAAATTAATTGAAAAAGTTCATCCTTTAGAAGAATATTTCAGAAAGGAAAGATTGCCCCATATATGGTGCTCAGGATGCGGTCTTGGAATAGCCATGTCATCCCTTTTATATGCAATAAAGGAACTTGAGATACCAAGAGAAAAAATTGCAATAGTTTCAGGAATTGGTTGTTCAGGAAGAGTGGCAGGATATGTAAGAGTGGATTCATACCATACAACCCATGGAAGACCAATTGCATTTGCAACAGGTTTAAAAATTGCAAGACCTGACCTGAATGTAATTGTTTTTTCTGGTGATGGAGATATTGCAGCAATTGGTGGAAATCATTTAATCCATGCTGCAAGAAGAAATATGGATATCACGGTAATATGTGTAAATAATTTCAATTATGGAATGACAGGAGGACAATTCGGACCCACTACACCACTTGAAGCAATCACCACAACAACACCTTATGGAAACTTTGAGTATCCTTTTAATCTCCCCCATCTTGCTGCTTCAAGCGGTGCAACATTTGTTGCAAGGTGGACTGTTTTACATGCATACCAGTTGAGGCAATCAATCAAAAAAGCACTCTCAAGAAAGGGATTTAATTTTATAGAGGTTATTTCTCCCTGTCCAACAGGATTTGGAAGACCAAATAAAATAGGCGATGCAATTGATGAAATGAGATATTATAAAGAGAATTCAGTTATAAGAAATGGAATTGACCCTAAAGAAGCAGAACTTTCTTTTAGAGGTAAAATTGTTGTTGGTGAATTCGTTGAAATAGAAAAACCTTCTTATCTTGAAATTTATCAAAAATTTTTAGAAGAAAAGGGGATTAAAAAATGAGAGAAATACAATTTGCAGGGTTTGGCGGACAGGGAATAGTTTTAGCAAGTTATATTTTAGGATATGCAATCACAGTTTGTGAAAAAAGAAATTCATCAATGACACAGAGTTATGGACCTGAGGCAAGAGGTGGAGCAAGTGCATCAGGAGTTGTAATCTCAGAAAATCCTGATGAACTTGTTGATTATCCAAAAGTTACAAATCCTGATGTCCTTGTTTGTATGTCAAAGGAAGCCTATTCTGTTTATGTAAAAAAAATAAAAGAAAATGGAATGCTCATATATGATGAAGACCTTGTTGAAATTTATGACCTCCCTGAAAATATAAAAACTTATCCAATCCCTGCAACAAGACTCGCTGAAAAAGAAGTTGGAAATAAACTTACTGCAAATGTTATAATGCTTGGTGCTTTATGCGAACTAACAAAAATTGTTTCACCGGATTCACTTAAAAAGGCAATCTCTGAAACAGTTAAAAAAGATTATATAGATTTAAATTTGAAGGCTTTTGAAGTCGGAATTAATTACGCCAAAAAATTTAAAAAGTGAGGATATATGAAGGTATCACATCAATTTAAAAAAGAATTAACAGAAATTTTTCATGAAAATAAGTTAAATATGTGTTATCAATGTGGAAAATGTTCTTCTTTTTGCCCTGTTTTCTCGCAATTCCCTGATAAATTCAATCCAAGAAAGATAATTGAAATGGCAAATATTGGAATTCCTGAAATAATTGAAAAGCCTGATATATGGAGATGCACAACATGTTATGAATGTGTAGAAAATTGCCCTCAGAAAGTTAATTTTGTTGAACTTATTTATGCTTTAAGAAATATAGCAACTAAAAAAGGATTTGCTCCAAAAGAAGTAATTGAGGAGATTGAAGCAATTAAAAAATATGGACACATTCTATCTGCTACAGAAAGGATTAGAAAAATGAGAGAGGCACTTGGTATTGATCCGGATATTAAAGATAAAAAAGAGATTATTGAAAAGGTTTTTGTAAAATAAGGAGGTAATTTATGATAACCCTTTATCCTGGTTGTTTAATTGAAAGAAGATACCCAGGATTTGAAAAGTCAGCAATTAGTGTTTTAAAAAATCTTGATATTGAATTTGTTGAATCTTTTGAATTTACCTGCTGTCCTGACCCTATATGGGTTAAATCGTATGATGAAGATACATGGTTTAAAATTGCTTCAAGAAATATAAGTATTGCAGAAAAAGAGGGTAATCCACTTGTTACTTTATGTAATGGATGTTTTGAGAGTTTGAATACAATAAATAAAATTTTAAAAAAGGACGAAAAGAAAAAAAGTTTGGCAAATGGATTTTTAAAAGAATATGGGCTTAATTTTCAGGGGAAAATAGAAGTTTATCATCTTTTAAATTATCTTTACAAAGAAATAGGAATTGAAAAAATAAAAGAGAAAATTAAAAATCCACTGGAAGGATTAAATCTTGCAGTTCATCCTGGATGTCATTTTTCAAGACCTTCAGAATTTGCTCAAACAGATGACCCTTTAAATCCAAAAATTCTTGAGGAAATGGTAAAGGTTCTTGGTGCAGAAGTATTTGAATATGATGGTAAGACCGAGTGCTGTGGATTACCAAATTTTATAACTGATAAAGAGATTTCTTTAAAAATTGCTGAAAATAAAATTAACAGAGTTTCAGAATCAGATGGTATTGTTGTAATATGTCCTTCATGTTTTATGCAGTTTGAAAATGCACAAATTCTTTCAAAAAGAGAAAATAAAGTTCCGATTTTTTATTATTTTGAACTTCTTGCGCTTGCAATGGGTGAAAATTTAGAAAATATTGGTTTTAATTTTCATAAAATTGAAGTGTTTAATGTTTTAAAGAAAAAGGAGCGAGTAGGATGAAAGAAAATGAAGAAATAAGAATAGGCGTTTATATATGCCATTGTGGATTAAATATAGGTGGAATTGCAGATGTGTATGAGATAACAAGATTCGCCTCCACTTTACCAAATGTTGTTGTTGCGAAGGAATATAGATACACATGCTCTGATCCTGGTCAGGATATGATAAAGAATGACATAAAAGAATATAAATTAAACAGAGTTGTTGTCGCTGCATGCACACCAAGAACACATGAACCAATTTTTAGAAAGGCAATAGAAGAGGCAGGCTTAAACAAGTATTTATTTGAAATGGCAAACATAAGGGATCAATGCACATGGGTTCATCTTTATGAAAAAGAGAAAGCAACCGAAAAGGCAAAAGATCTTGTAAAAGCAGCAGTTGCAAGAGCACATTTTTTAAAACCGAGGATTGAATCAAAGGTTAAGATAAAAAGGAAGGCACTTGTTATAGGTGGTGGAGTTGCAGGGATTCAGGCTGCTCTTGACCTTGCAGAGACTGGTTATAAGGTTTATCTTGTTGAAAAAGAGCCAACAATTGGTGGAAGGATGGCTCAGATTGACAAAACTTTTCCAACTATGGACTGTTCTATATGTATTCTTGCTCCAAAGATGGCTGAAGCAGGAAGACATCCAAATATAGAAATATTTACAAATTCAGAGGTCAAAGAGGTTTCAGGATATATTGGTAATTTTAATGTAAAAATTTTGAAAAAGGCAAGATATGTGACTAAGGATTGCACTGCCTGTGGTGATTGTGCAAAGGTATGTCCTCAAGTTGCTCCAAATGAATTTGATGTTGGATTAAGAGCAAGAAAAGCAATCTATATACCCTTTGCTCAAGCAGTTCCAACAAAATACATTATAGATAAAGATTTATGCTTGAATCTTAAAAAAGGAACAATAGTATGTGAGGAATGTTTGAAAGCCTGCGGTGATAAAAAAGCAATAAATTTTAACGATAAGGACGAAATTGTTGAAATTGATGTTGGAACAATAATTGTTGCAACGGGTATGGATGTTTATGATCCCTCAAAGAATCATGATTATGGATATGGAATATACGAAAATGTTATTACATCAATGGAATTTGAAAGGCTTATAAATGCAGCAGGTCCAACAGAAGGGAATCTTATAAGACCATCAGACTGGAAGATCCCAAATACTGTTGCTTTTATTCAATGTGTAGGTTCAAGGGAAATGAGAAATGGAGGGAAATATTGCTCAAATGTTTGCTGTATGAATACAATAAAAGATGCACTTTTGATAAAAGAGCACTGGCCATGGATTCAGCAATATGTCTTTTATCAGGATATAAGGGCATTTGGTAAAGGTTTTGAAGATCTGTACAGAAGAGCAAAAGAAGAAGGGATTGTTTTTATAAGAGGTTTGCCATCAAAGATTGAAGAGACAAAGGAGAAAAATTTAATAATCTATGCAGAGGATACACTTCTTGGAGAAAAGATAACTCTTGAAGTTGAACTTGCTATTCTCTCAGTTGGACTTATTCCAAGGAAGGATTCAGAAGAACTTCAAAAAATATTAGCACTTGCAACAACAGATGATGGTTTTTTCCTTGAAGCCCATCCAAAGTTAAGACCTGTTGATACTGCAATAGGTGGTGTATTCCTTGCAGGATGTGCAGAAGGACCAAAGGATATAAAAGATTCTGTAACTCAGGCTTCTGCTTCAGCAGCAAGAGCAGGAATACTTATGGCACAGGGAGAGGTAACAGTTGAAGCATTAACACCTGAGTTGAATACAGAAATTTGTAAATCCTGTGGAATGTGTGCAAATGTTTGTCCATATCATGCATGGATATGGAGTAAAGAGGAAAGAAGTTTACCAAAACTTGTTGAGGCATCCTGTGCAGGATGTGGTGCCTGTGGTGCAGAATGTCCGCAGGAAGCACTTGATATGGGACACTTTCCTGATGAGGCAATATATGCCCAGATTGATGCATTACTTGAAGAAAATCCCCATGAAAAAGTAATAATTTTTGCTTGTAACTGGTGCTCCTATGCAGGTGCTGATCTTGCAGGTGTTTCGCGTTTTCAATATCCACCAGTTGGAAGAATAATAAGAACAATGTGTTCAGCAAGAATAAGACCTGATTTTGTTATGTATGCTTTTTATAGAGGCGCAGGCGCAGTTTTAATGTCAGGTTGCCATATTGGTGATTGCCATTATAACTTTGCAAATAGACATACATTAAGAAGATATGAAGCACTTAAGAAAAGAATTGAAAGGATGGGTATAAGAGGTGATAGATTACAATTACAATGGTTCTCAGCAGCAGAGGGAATACAGTTTGCTCAAAAAAACAGGGAACTTGCAGAATTCTTAAAAACTGTTACAAAAGAAGAAGTTGAAAAAACAAAAGAAATTTTAGAGAAGCAATGGAAAAAACCAAAAAAACTTGAAAGATGGCTAAAAATTAAAGAAAAATTGTTTGCACCTGTAGGAGGTTCTTCAAAGTAAGATTTTATAAATTTACAGGTTCAGGAAACGATTTTTTAATATTTGAATATAAATACTTAAAAAAGATTTTTCCAAAAATAAAATCTTTATGTGATAGAAAATTTGGGATAGGTGCTGATGGTGTTCTTTTTTATAAAGAAGAAAAAAATTATGATTTTAGAATGATTTATTATAATTCTGATTCATCAAGAGCAGAATTTTGCGCCAATGGTGCAAGATGCCTTTTATTCTATGCTTTTTTAAAAACAAATAAAAAACACTTTAGATTTATTTCTGATGACGGAGAACATGAAGGATTTATTTTAAATAAAAATGGGCTTGTAAGGGTAAGTTTAAAAATAAAAGGAGAGGCGAAATTTGACTTTAAAATTCAAGGAATAAAATACAAATTATGTTTTATAAACTCAGGTGTTCCCCATACTGTTATTTTTTTAAAAAACTTAGATAGAATTGATGTTAAAAGAATTGGAGAAAAAATAAGATTTCACGAATATTTTAAACCAGAGGGGACAAATGTTGATTTTGTTGAAAAAGAAAAGGATAATTTAATTTCTATAAGAACATATGAAAGGGGGGTTGAAGATGAGGTTTTAGCATGTGGAACAGGGATTGTGGCAAGCGCCTTTTTGGCAAAAGAAAAATTTAAAATAAAAGATAAAGAGATTCTTGTGAAAACAAAAGGAGGGGAAATTTTAAAAGTCATTTTTGAAAAAGATAAAATATTCTTAGAAGGATATGTAAG
>JBDRZD010000009.1:0-36814 GCA_039803745.1 Caldifarciminota bacterium | reverse complement strand
ATAATAATCCTCTCTTAGATTTAAAATAGCAACACCTTTTAATGTTCCACATATTATTTTAGAATTTTCCTCATCAATATCAAGAACTTCTGAACCCATGGAAAGTTGTGGATTTTCACCAGGATCAGTTATTTCCATAATTGAATAAGGACCCGGTAAAAATAATTCATAATCTTTATAACCATATTTAATTTTAATAAGCCCCTTTAATGTCAAAACCCATAAATCCTTTCTTTTATCCACTTCGACTCCAAGACAAAAGGGATCAGGTAAAATATCTGTTAAATCTAAATATAAACCAAAAGGTTCCTTTTTATAAATATAAAATCCATTCGTTGAAGCAATATAAATATAATAATTATCAACCTCTATATCAAGTGCACAGAAGCTTATACCTGGATTTATAATTTCTACCTTATCATCAACTGGGTCATAAATATTTTCTCCTAAATCAATCTTTATTATCTGAGTTGATGGGCCTGTAACCACCCAAATTATCCCCTTATCCCATTCAACATCGTTTATATACTCCTGTAAAGTTTTTGGAGGAATTTCTTGTCCTTTAAAACTATAAAAAATAATACTACCAATATCAACACGGGAAGCTATTATGAGACTTTCTTCTGGAACATATTTTACTGTATGAAAGGCTTGACCTGGTTCAAATATTGTGTCAATAATAGAAGCGGTACTATCAAGGATAAACATTCCTCCTCCACCAAACCTTGCTGCAATTATTTTATCATCAAATCTTGCAACACCCCTTGTCCAATTATCAAAACCATCAAATATTCTACCATCATAGTACACAATTGAAACACTGCTGTACCCCCCTACGCTTCTGAATCCACATGCAAATCCATTTTTATAAGAAGTAAGAGAGGAAATCGTGTTAGATGCAAGTTCTCTTATCTTACCCTTAACATTATATAATAAGGAATCATTATAAATAAAAATACCCTTTCCAGTATTTAAGTCTTTTCTTCCGCGATTTCCTGCAAAAATCTTACCTTTATAAACATAAACCCTATTCCATTCCATAGTGTTAAAAACTTTTCCGCTTCCTTGTGATGTCCAATAAAACACACCTACATTAGTTCCCAGAAAATACATTGAATCAGTTTTTGTTATATCATATATTTTTGCCCAGCTCATCTGAGGGGAAAGGGAAGGGTATATATAAAAACCATTTTGAGTAAGAATAAAAAGGGAATCACCACAAACTTTAATAGAATTGATAGAAATGTTTTGAATCAAAGTATTAGGAGAAATGCCTGCGATAAATTTATCAAAGGATTCATAATAGACCGAATTTTTACTTGCTAAAAAAATAGTATCTCTTAAAATTGCAGCATATTTAATTAAATCATTATTGCTCCATTCCGGGGTCCTTATAAAATAAATATAATCATCTTCTATCTTTTCAGTTCCTTTTGTATCAATAACTTTGAGGGAATTTGTATCACATATAATGAGATAATTTTCATAAAAAAGAATATCAAATATATAAGTTGAAGCAATTTGAGAAAAATCATAATGATAAAAATTGTTTTCTTTAAAATAAGAGAGCCCTTTACTTTTATAACCTATCCATATTCCGCCAAATGGAGATAACTCAAGATCAATGATTTCATTTTCTAAAAGCCCTTCTGAACCAGTATATTTTTCCACAATAGAATCCCTTTCCATATTTATAATCAAAAAACCGCCATTTGTTCCTGCATATAAAATTGAATCTCTGGTAGCAAAAGAAATTATATCACCTGAATTTGTATAATGGGTCCAGTTAAAAGAAAAAAGAATTAAAAAAAGCATCTTTTCCATAACTTAATTATAAAGTTAAATATTTAAAATTCTCAAACAATAAATAAAATTTGGAATAAAATGTCTTTTTTCTTTATAATTATTTATTATGAAAGAATTTTGTCTCTGGTTTACAGGACTTCCATGTTCAGGTAAGTCAACACTTGCTAAAAAAATCAAGGAGAAACTTGAAGAAATTGGCAAAAAAACTTATATTCTTGATGGAGATATAATAAGAAAGGAACTTAATGTTGATCTTGGCTTTTCTGAAGAAGATAGAAGAGAAAATATAAGGAGGGTATCTGTTGTTGCAAAAATTTTAACAGAATGTGGTGTTGTTCCAATTGTTGCCCTTGTATCACCTTTTAGAGATGCAAGAGAGAAAGCAAGAGAAAAAATTGAAAAATTTGTTGAAATATATGTAAAAGCACCAATTGAAATTTGCATGCAAAGGGATGTAAAGGGAATGTATAAAATGGCAATTGAAGGCAAAATTAAAGGTTTTACAGGAATAGATGATCCTTATGAAGAACCTTTAAATCCTGAGGTTGTATGCGAGACCGATAAAGAAAGCATTGAAGAATGTGTTGAAAAAATATTAAATTTTTTGGAGAATAAAGGTTATATAAAAAGGGGTTATACAGAAGAGGAAGAAGAAATTGTGAAAAAAAGACTTGAAGAACTTGGTTATATATAATGGATGAATCTTTTTTTATTAAAATTAAAATATCTTAAATTTTTTTTAAAAGAAAGGGAATATAAGAAATTTTTGGTTCCTTCTTTAATTTCCATTCTCTTTTTATTTGGATTTATAAAAATACTCACAAAAATATTTTCAATTTTAAAAAATATAGGAGTGCTTGGAGAAATAATAGGGATTAAAATACTTGATCTTGTACTCTTTTCGCTCTTCTTCTTTTTAATTTTATCAAATGCTGTAACAGCCTTTGGAACTTTTTTAAAAGATAAGGAAATTGAATTTCTTTTGAGGTTCCCTTTAAAAAGAAATAAAATATATTTATTAAAATTTACAGAAACAATTATTTATAGTTCATGGGCTCCCTGCCTTCTAATATTACCGCTTCTTTATTCTTATTTTAAAGTTTTTTCAATCTCCTTTATCAAAATCTTTTTAATAATTCTTTCTTTACCCTTTTATTTATTGATCCCTTCATTTTTAGGAATATTATTTTTAATAATAATACTCAAATTATTCCCAAAAATTACAAGGGAAGGTATAATGCTCATGCTCACGAGTTTCTTTATACTTTATCTTTTTCTTTATATGAGAATGTTTAGACCAGAAATTTTTAAGATATTTAAAGAAATTGAAGATATAAGGATTCTTGCAGTATATTTGCAAAAACTTGGAGGAATATCACCGTATTTTTTACCCTCAAGATGGATAATTAATTTTTTAAATTATGATGGAATTTATCTTATATTAAACCTTCTTCTTTTCCCTGTGTCTTTTATTCTTCTTTTCCCTGTATTTAATCTTGTTGAACACATTCAAATAGGAGAAGAAGGTAAAAGAATTTATAAAAAAGAATTTAAAATTAAAGCTCCAATTTTCTATTCAAAAGTGCTTCAGATATGGATTAAAGAGATGAAAAGTATAATAAGGGATTTTTCGCAATTCTCCCAGGCAATATTTTTGCTCGTTTTAGTTTTATTTTATGTGCTCTCTATTAGAAGAACACCCATTTATTTCACCCACCCATTATGGCACATTTTTATCGGGATAGGAAATTTCATATTCTTAGGTTATCTTTTTGCAACACTCTCAATAAGGTTCTTATTCCCCACATATTCACTTGAAGGAAAAGGGTTAAAATTTTTAAAAATTTCTCCAGTAAAAAGTAGTTTTTATATATCTTCAAAAACACTTGTTTGGTTATTAATTTTTGTAATTTTAACTTATTTCACTTATAATTTTACAATCAATTCCCTTAATTTGAAAATACCAAACATTTTTAAAAAATACTTTAACCTTGTTCTTCTAATAGAATCAATCTCAGTTAGTGTAATTTCCATATCAATTGGCATAATTTATCCATCCTTAAATGAAACAAATCCTTCAAAGATTGCTTCAAGCACAGGCGCCTTTTTCGCAGCAGTTATCACAATACTTTATGTTTTTTTAATGGATTCCATAATAGCAAATCCTGTTTATATTTATGCAAAAACAGGGAATATTTACAATATGTTTTTAAATTTTTTAATAACTCTTTTCATATCAATTCTTTTAATAATTATATTCTTTTTGAGTGGTATAAAATTTTATAATAAAAGGGAAATGTAATGGGTAGAATTCTCGGAATAGATTATGGAAAAAAATGGATAGGAATCGCGATATCAGATCCACTGAAAGTGATTGCAAATCCATTAAAAGAAATAAATTTAGAGGAAAAGAATATTTTAGAGGAAATTGATAAAATTTTAAAAGAATTTGAAATAGAGAAAATAATAATCGGTCTTCCCCTTACAATGTCCGGGAAAGAAATAGAGATGTGCGAGGAAATAAAAAAATTTAAAAAAGAAATTGAAGAAAAATTTAAGATTGAGACAATTTTATGGGACGAAAGATTTACAACAAAGATTGTAAAGGATTTGAAAAAAGAGTCACATAAGAATGCAGCAGCAGTTTTGCTTCAGGATTATTTAAATTCACTCAAAATAAAAAATGATAACTCCTTTACCGGAAAGTGTATATAAATACATAGCAGCAGGTGAAGTAATAAATTACCCTTCAAATTGTGTGAAAGAGCTTATGGAAAATTCAATAGATGCAGGTGCTGATGAAATTTATGTAAAGATTAAAGAAGGCGGAAAGAAGAGGATTATAGTTAGTGATAATGGAACTGGAATAAATTATGATGAGGTTGAAATTGCAGTAAAAAGATATACAACCTCAAAGATTAAGACTCTTGAAGACATTGAAAAACTTACTACATTTGGATTCAGAGGAGAAGCACTTCATTCAATTGCCACTGTATCAAAACTTACAATAAGAACAAGTATTGATAATTCTGGAATGGGTTATGAATTTTATTTTGAAGACGGGATTTTGAAGGAAAAAAAGCCATGTCCATCACGTAAAGGAACAACATGTATTGTAGAAGATTTATTTTATAAATTTCCTGCAAGAAGAAAATTCCTTTCAGGAAAAGAAAATGAGACAAAAAAGATAATAGAAATATTTATTCAATTTGCAATTGCAAATCCTAACATTTCTTTTATACTTGATGATGAAGAAGAAAGAATTTATAATCTTGAAAAAGCAAGTAGCATTAAAGAAAGAATTGTTCAAATATATGGAGAAGAATTTTTAAAGGAATTTTACGAAATTAAAAGTGATTTAAAAAATTTTTCCTATTATATTTTTATCTCAAAAAAAGAATTTCTAAAGAGTTCACAAAATATAAGATTTTTATTTGTAAATCAAAGACCTGTAATTGATAAGAAAATGAGCCAGGTTTTAAACAGCATATATAAAACTCCTGAAAAATATCCAGATTATATTTTATTCTTATTTATTTCACCAAAAGAAATTGATGTAAATGTTCATCCCCAAAAGATAGAAGTGAAATTTTCAAATTCATTGAGAATATATCAAAGGATAAAAGAGGATATTGAAAAAAAGATAAAGGAAAAAGTGCTTGAACCGATTTATTCTTTTAAAATAAAGGATTTGAAAAGCGAAATAAGAAAATTTGTTAAAGAAGAAGTAAAACAACTTGAATTTGGAGAAACCCCAAAAGAGGAAGAAAAAATAAAGATTGACTTTAAAAACATATATCAGATTGATAAAAAATATATTGTTTTGATAATGAATAAAGGAATAGTAATAATCGACCAGCATACCGCCCATGAAAAAATTCTTTATGAAAAATTAAAAAAAAGAAATTACACTCCACAAAATCTTTTATTTCCACTCGTTTTTAATCTTGACGCAACTTCTATGAGAACACTTACAAGATTTCATGAAACTCTTGAATTACTTGGTTTTGGAATAACTCTTTTAGGAAGAAATACCATCTCCCTTGACAAAATCCCTTCAATTTTTAAAAATTTTAAAAAGGAAAACTTTATTGAAATATTAAATGAGATTAAAGGTGAAAAACCAAAGATTGATATTGAGAATCTGATCAAAACAATTGCCTGCAAATCAGCAATAAAATCAGGAGACATTTTAAACGAGAATGAAATGCTCGCCTTAATTTCAGAATTATTTTCCCTTGAAGACCCTATTTTCTGTCCCCATGGTAGACCTGTAATTTATGAGATGAGTATTGATGAAATTGATAAAAAATTTGGAAGATAAAAGAATAATTCCTGCAATTATAGGACCAACAGGTTCTGGAAAAGGAAGTATTGGATTTGAAATTGCAAGAGAACTTGGATTTTCAATAATTTTATGTGATTCAAAAAAAGTTTATAGATATATGGATATTGGAACAAATAAGCCAAAAAAAGAATGGAGAGAGATTGTTAAATATTATATGATTGATATAAAAAACCCTGATGAATATTATAGTGCAGGAGATTATGCAGAGGATACGAAAAAATTGATTAAAGAGCTCGATGAAAAAAAAGAGAAATTCTTTGTGCTGGGCGGAGGAACCCTTTATCTAAAGGCTCTTTTTGAACCATTTATAGAAGGGATTAAAGTGGATGAAAAAATAAGGGAAAGGGTTCAAGAGGAAATTGAAAAAGAGGGTCTTTATAGAATGTGGGAAAAGATGAAAAAAATTGATATAAAGAGGGCGTATAAAGTATCACCAAATGATAAAGTAAGAATTGCCAGATTTTTTGAAATATATTATCAAACAGGTTTGAAATTTTCAGAAATTGAAAGTTTAAATATAAATAAGGATTTTGTTCCATTTTATATAGGGATTAAAAAGGATAGAAAAATTATTTATAAAAGAATTGAAGAAAGAGTTTATGAGATGATGGAGGAGGGATTCTTAGAGGAAGTTAAAAGACTCGTTTCAATGGGTTATTCTTTAAAAAATAGGGCTCTGGATAGCCATGGCTATAAGGATTTAATATGGCACTTGGAAGGGAAAATTACTTTAGATGAAGCAATAAGACTTACAATAAAAAGGACAAAAGAATATTCAAGAAGACAGATGAGTTTCTTTAAAAATTATTTAAAATATAAAGTTTACTGGGTTGAAGAAAATGAAAAAGAAAAGATAAAGGAAAGAATAATTAAACTCTTAAGGGACTATAATTTTTAATATTTTATTTTCGCATCCTATTTCAACAGGTATTCTCCCGCAGGGTTCTGAATCAACATGGTAATAGGCGTCTCCGATTATTTTTATGTTTTTCCCTTTGTGTATCTCAACACTACCAAAGGTATGGTGAATCCCTAATAATAATCCAAAGAAATAGTTTATATCACTCCAGAAACCTGCCTCTCTGAAAAGAACAACATCTAAAATTCCATCAAAGGGATCTGCATTAGGTGCTATTTTCATATGACCCCCATAATTGGGAATATTTGATACAACAACCTGATAGCATTTTCCATGATAAATCCCATCTATTTCAACATCAACTGGTTTTGGCTCATATAGGGGATATTTTACAATTCCTATAACAACATGGGCAGTCGCGCCAAAGGCTTTTTTAAATTCGTGAGGTAATTGATGTATTGTAAATCCATCCAATCCTGCTCCAAATACCATATGAAAATATCTTTTATTATTTTCATCCTTTTTAACAACGCCTAAATCAAACTCTTTTACATTTCCATTAATTATAACATCAAGTGCCTTCATTATATTCATCGGAATTTTTTGAGAAAGTGCAAAAACATTTGTAATTCCAATTGGTAAAATCCCAACCTTTACATTTTTCCCTGCACAGGCATTTGCGACCTCATTTAGGGTTCCGTCACCTCCTGCACTTATTATTATTTCTGCTCCAAAATCAAGTGCCTTTTCAGCAAGTCTTAATCCATCACCTTGCTTTATTGTTTCCCATAAATAAACATCATATAATTCACTTAATTTCTTTAAAATTTCATTTTTTTTATTCTTAAATCTTCTTAAATTTGTTGCTTCAGGATTTAGAACGATTACAAGTCTTTTCATTGATATTTTATTATAATTTATAATTGCTTATTTTTTCAAGAAACTTTATAATAATATATATGTTATTTTTAATTCTGGTCATTTTCTCACAGAGAATTTTAATCCCAATGGATAATTCCCAGATTAATCATTTAAGAGCATATGGAGCTATCTATAATTTACTTTTAAAAGGAATAAATGTTGAATGGCTTTTATACTATAGAGGTGGTTCTTTTTTGATAGATGCAAGTGAAGAAGTTAAAAAAATGTGTATTGATTTTGGAGTCACTTTTGAGATGATAAGCGACCTTGAAACTGCTATATTATATGACAAAATTGAAAAAAATAATATGAATAGAATAATACTTGAGACCGCCCCAAAACTTGCAGTTTATATTCCACCTTATGCAGAACCATGGGATGATGCAGTCACTTTAGCACTTGAATATGCAAAAGTCCCTTATTCAAGAATATATGATGAAGAAATAATTAAGGGTGAATTAAAAAATTATGATTGGTTACATATGCACCATGAAGATTTTACAGGACAATATAGCAAATTCTACCCTGCCTATGGAAATACAGAATGGTATAGAGAAATGGTGGAAACTGATAGGAAAATTGCAAGGAGACTTGGATTCAGAAACACTCAGGAATTAAAAAGGGAAGTTGCAGTGAGAATAAGAGAATTTGTAAGAAATGGTGGATTCTTATTCTCAATGTGTCTTGCACCAACAACAATGGATATTGCTCTTGCTGCAAAGGATGTTGATATATGTGATACTCCCTATGACTCTTCTCCACCTGATCTAGATGCAAATAATAAACTTGATTATAAAGAATGTATTGCCTTTGAAAATTTTAAAGTTTATACTTCTTATTTAGTAAATGAACATTCTGATATAGATGTTTCTGATGAAGCAATTTTAAGGGGGCCGGAAAGTTATTTTACTTTATTTGAATTCTCTGCAAAATATGACCCTGTTCCTTCAATGCTTGTTCAAAACCATGTAAATGCAGTTAAAGAATTTCTTGGAAGGGATACAGGATTCAGAAAAAATTTATTAAAACCAAGAGTTGTAATACTTGGAGAAGTGAATGGAACCGATGAAGTAAAATATATTTATGGAAGTTTTGGTAAAGGATTTTTTACATATTTAGGTGGACATGACCCTGAAGATTATCAACATTTTATAGGTGATCCTCCTACTGATCTATCAAAATATCCAAACTCACCAGGTTATAGACTAATTTTAAACAACATTTTATTTCCTGCTTCACAACCAAGAAAATTAAAGACCTAAATCTTCATTTGTTATAATAAATGTAACAGGTCCATCATTTATTATTTCAACCTCCATCTTTGCACCGAAAACACCTGTTTTTACATTGATACCAAAATTTTTCAACTTAAATTCAAAAATGTTAAACAATTTTTTTGCACTTTCAGGCTCCATCGCATTGTCAAAAGAGGGTCTCCTGCCTTTTTTTAAAGAAGAACAAAGGGTAAAATTTGGGACAAGAAGTATCTCACCATTTATTTCATTTATACTTTTATTCATTTTACCTTCTTCATCTTCAAAAATTCTTAAGTTCTTTATCTTGTTTGCCATCTTATCAACATATTCTTCTTTATCCTCTTTACAAAATCCAACAAGTATCACATACCCTTTACCTATTTCAGCATGTTTTTTACCATCTATTTTTACACTCCCCCTTAAAACTCTCTGAATTATAACTATCATATAAAAATTTCCTCCATTTTCCTTAAAAAATTAAAACTTTCTCTATTTCCGAGTTTTGCCTCTTTAATAGCTTTTTCTAAAATCTCTATCGTCTTATCATAATTTTTAATATCAATTGGATAAGGATGCCTGTCTTTCCCACCATGAGCAAATGAATATTTGGCAGGATCTTGAAAGGATAAAGGAGAAGAATAGAGCAAATTTGCTAAAAGGGAAAGGGCTCTTAATGTTTTTGGACCGGTTCCTTTTATAAGTAAAAATTCTTCTAAATCCTTAGGCTTTTTTTCATAAGTTTCAATCAAAACCTTTCTTAAATTCTCAGGATTTATATCTTCCAAAAGTATTTCGTGCCTTTTCGGAAGTTTTTTTGTTTTTAAAACTTTTATTTCTCTTATGATTTTATCAGGATTTTCCTTTGAAATTTCAACAATTAAATTCTGAGTCTCTTTAACATCCTTTGAAGTTAAATTTAATGTAAAACATTTTTTATCGGTTATAATTCCACTGTGCGGTTCTATAAACAAATTATCTATACCATTTATCCAGTGATATCTTCTTGCAAATAAAGTTTTTTCATTCATTCCCTGCTGAATTACACACCATTTTTTATTTTTAGTAAATATAAATGTATGATGATAGAGATTGTATCCATCCTGAACCAAAGTATTATCAACCTTTGCAACAAGTTTTGAAATCCTTATAAAGTAATCCGGCTTTATACCCTCTCTCTCACATATGAGTTTAATTTCATCAGGTGTTTTCAAGGATGCTTTGCCTTTTCCACCCGCAACAAAAACCGGAACTCCCCTTTCCTTTATCCCTTCTTTAATTGCGCCAGTTAAAACTGTTGTAAGACCTGATGAATGCCAGTCAAAACCCAAGAAGCATCCAAAACTTTGAAACCATAAAGGATCTGAAAGTTTTTTTAAAATCTCGTCCTCTCCAAACTCATAATAAATTGCTTCAATTATTAGAGAACCAAGTTTTTTCATCCTTTCAAATAAAAAATGAGGTGCTTTGCCAAAATGGAGTGGTAAATCTATCTCTTTTTTAATCATCTTTTACTGCATAAATTATTTCTGCACTTCCTATTGGATGGGGGGAAATTCCAAAAATTTTTTCATTTTTTAAAGAAGTTATAAGTGGATGATATAGAAAAACACAGGGGGCTTCTTCCAATACCCTCTCCTCTATTATTTTATAAATCTCCTTTCTTTTTGAAATATTTCTTTCTTTTCTCGCCTTTTCAATTAATTCATCTATTTCCTTATTTTTAAAGCGGGTATGGGTTCTTTGAGAGGAATGAAAAAGAGGAAATATAAAAGAATCAGGGTCAGGAGTATCTGCTCCCCAACCTATTATTATTGAATCAACACCTTCACCTTTTGATGTCTCTAAAAGTTCTTTCCAACCCATTTCTTTTGTTATAACATTTATATTTAACTCTGAAAGACTTTTTTTAATAAACTCAGCAGCCCTTCTATAAACTTCTCTATCACTGTAGCACAAAGTGAATTCAAAACCATCTTTAAAACCCGCTTTTTTTAAAAGTTCCATTGCAATTTGAATATTCTTTTCATAACCTTTAATTTCAGGATTATAAAACTCATAACCCGGAGGGAAAATAGATTTTGCTGGTGTGCCATTTCCTTTTAAAACCTCTTCAACAAATTCATTTGAAGAAATAGCATAACAGATTGCCTTTCTTATTTCTTTAATATTAAAAGGTTCTCTTTCATTATTAAAATCTAATCTGTGGATTGAAAGAGCAGGCAATTTTTGCACATGTCTTTTATACTGGGGAAATCTATTATTGAGTTCTTCTATCTCAAGTGGTGATAATTCAAGATAATGAATTTTGCCTTCTATAACACTTTCTACACTTCTTTCAGGAGGATTTATCAAATATTCAACAATATCAAAATAAGGGGTTCCATAAAAATATTTATCAAATCTCTCAAGGATAATTTTTTCACCCTTTATATATTCTTTTAAAACATAAGGTCCACATCCATAAAGCTTGCCCTTCTCATCATATGTGATACTTATACTTGAAAGGGTTAAATTTGAGATAAAAGGGGCAAAAGGATATTCAAGATAGATTTCTATTTCATTTTCATTAATTATTTTTATCCCTTCTATCTCATCCTTTATTCCCTTTATATAATCTTCGGCACCCTGGATCATCAAGAAAAACTCTTTATAAAGGCCTTTAAGGGTTTTTTTAAAAGACTCATAAACTTCAAAGGATTTGAGTTTTTTATAATTATGAAAATAAACATTCTCCTTTAATTTTAATTTATATTTGAGCCCATCTGTTGAAATTTCAAAACCTTCAATAATTAAAGGCAAAATTTTTGTCGAAACCGGTGAAAGAACAAAAAGAGTATTATGAATTTTTGATATTATTGTGTTTGAAATTGCATCCTCTGAAAAATAAGGATTCAAGGTTACAGGGTCAGAAGTTAAAACAAGTTTTAAAATTTCTTTTCTATTCTTTTGAATCCTTGGGATTTCAAAGGCTCTTAGTTTTTGAGTGGCTTTAAAAAATTCCTCATTTTTTTCCTTTGTAAGTTTAATTTCCTCTTTTATATCTTTCTCGTATCGAGAAAATTCCTCAATAACGCCTTGCAAATTTTCTCTCCACTCATAAACTTTTTTCTCAAAAGTTAAAAGATAATTTGTTATTTTAAATATCTCTTCAATTTTCTCACCGAGATGAAGAATCCCTTCTTTAAGACTTTCTGTCTTTTTTAAAGTATCAGTAAATTCAATTTCTAAACCTTTATACAATTTGCTCTTTTCCAGTGAATGAATTATCTCTATAATTTCTTTGATATTCTCTTCTCCTTTATAAATCAAAGATTTTAATCCTTTTGTAATTATTTCCTCTTCAAGAAATGCTCTTTTTGCTTCTATCATTGAATAAATAGATAAAATCTCTCCATCTTTAATTAAATTCTTAAATAAAAATCCTGATTTCTTGAGGAATTTGAGTTCGTTACCAGTTTTACTTTCAATCTTCTGCACTTCATCAAGGTATTTAAATATTTTTTTTATTGAATCCAGAATGGAATAGCACTCCTTTTCTACTAAATTCATATTATTTCTAAAATTCTCACCAAATATACTCTCTATTTTTTTAACTCCTTCCTTTAACTTTCCCTCTTTGAAAGTAAAATATTTTTCAAAATCTGCTCTAAGTTCGCTCCATTTTTTTAAATTCTCTTCAATTCTATTGACCCCCTTTTCAACACCTTTTATAATATTTTCAAGGTCTTTCAAAAGTAAATTTATCTTTTCCCTTGGAAAATTCCTCTTCTCCTCGTTTTTGAGATTTTTTAAAATATCCTCATTGAACTCTATTGTTTCATGAATGCCACCGACAAGGGAAAATAGGTTAAAGGCACTATCTCCAAGATTCATTGTTTCTTCATTAAGATTTAAAAATTTTAAGAAAAATTCATATAAATTTTTTAAATTTATTTTTAATTCTGAGATAAAATCTGAAATGCTCTCATAATATCCTTCAAAAATTTTCTTATTCTCTTTTATATCTTCAAAGAGCTCGTTAAAAAATTTTCTTTTTGACATAATATAATCTATTTCTTCAATGAATTCAGAAGAAATCTTTTCTGAATTTTCATAATACTCTTTAAGATGGGAAAGATAAATTCTGAACTCATCTATTTTCCCCTTTGCCCTACTTGTAAGTTTTGAAAGCTCCTGAGCAACAACCTCTAACCCTTTTCCTTCTTCACCAAGATGATATGCCTTAATCTCCACATTTCTTGAAATAAAAAATATATCTTCAAAAATATTTATTAAATCATTACCAAGCTCTTCTATTTTTTTTAAAGAATTTATAATAATTAAAAATTGATGATATTTCTCTTTAAGGAATCCACCAAACTCTTCCAATTTTTCTAATAAGAAACCTGTGTCATCAAAAATCCTGTTTATATTGAAGACAACTTCATCGAAAATTCTATCAGTTTCATGAAGTTTATTTTCTATTAAAGACAATTCATCTTTAAAAACTGCCCAATCCTTTTGTATATTTTCTGAAATTTCAAATATTCTATAGGAATTTTTCTGAATTTTTTTTAAGAAATTTTCAATATGAAGAGAAAAATCAGAAAGTTCTTTCATTTATAAAAACCCATAGAAAGATAACCCACAACATAACCATGGTAAGAATAAGTTACACGAGCAGAATTTGTTTGGTCAAGAACTTCTGCCTTAACATCTTTTAAAAGTTCACAGAATCTTAAAAGAACTGTGATTGCATATGCACCGCACGCCATTGCTTCTTTATCAATTGCTTTATAAAACTTTTCATGGTCTATTTCAAGTATAATATTTCTTGTCCTTTCATCATAATTAACACATTCTTCATAGGAATATCCATGATACATATCAGAACTTGCTATGAGTATAAATTTATCTTTATTATAAATTTCAAAAAGTTTATCTGCAACTTTTCTTAAAAAATTTAAATTAGAACTTCCAATAAGTATTGGAACAATTCTTACATCTTTTTTAACGACTTGAATAAAAGGAACCTGAACTTCAAGGGAATGCTCTATATCATGGCATGAGGAATCAATTTTAAAAATTTTTTCTTCCAAAAGCTCTTCAATAATTTCTTTATCACATAAAACTTTCCCAAGCGGAGTTTCCCATTCATCATTTCCATCAATTGCTGCATAATCAAAAATTGCGTTATGGGAAACACCGAGTAAAATTATCTTATTTACATCTTTTATTTCCTCAATTTCATTATAAACACGAGCAGCCACCTGGCCTGAATAAGGATAACCTGCATGAGGAGAAATAAATGCAAAAAAGTTTTTTCTCTTTTTATATTCTTTTACATTATTTAAAAAATCTTCAATCATTTTTTTAAGTTTATCTTTATTTGCTGGATAAAAACTTCCTGCAACATAAGGTCTTCTAATTTTCATAATATATACCTTGATAATTCAACATCTTCAACAATTTTTGAAAGTTTCTCTTCAACAAATTCCTTTGTAACAATAAAGGGATTTTCTTCAATATCAGGAAGTTCAAAAAGGGGCTCTTCTAAAAGAAGATTCATTATCGTATGTAATCTTCTTGCACCAATATCTTCTGTTTTTTGATTTGCAAGATATGCATAATGGGCAACTAAATCAAGGGCATTATCTTGAAATATAAGTTCAAACCCTTCTGACTTAAATAAAGCCTGAAATTGTTTAACAAGAGAATTTTCTGGTTCAACTAAAATTCTTTTAAAATCAGAAGATGTTAGAGGATCAAGTTCAACTCTTATAGGAAATCTTCCCTGAAGTTCAGGAATTAAATCTGATGGTCTTGACCTTGAAAAAGCACCTGCTGCAATGAATAAAATATGATCAGTTTTTACAACCCCGTATTTTGTAACAACAGTTGTCCCTTCAACAACAGGAAGTAAATCCCTTTGAACTCCTTCCCTTGATACATCAGGTCCAAAAGTTTCACCTTTACTAACTATTTTATCTATTTCATCTATGAATATTATTCCATCCTCCTGCGCCCTTCTTAAAGCCTCCTGAATCACTTCATCCATATTTATCAATTTCTTTGCCTCTTCCTGAAAAAAATATTTTCTTGCATCTTTAATTTTCATCCTTTTCTTCTGTTTTTTCTTTGGGAAAATATCTTCAAGTTCAGGTGGAATATCAAGGTTCATCGCTTCAACTCCCTGAGATGAGACAACTTCAATAAAGGGTAAAAACTTTTTCTCAACCTCTATTTCAATTTCCCTTTCTTCAAGGGCACCATCTTTAAGCATCCTTTTATATTTTTCTCTTGTTTCAGCAAGATGGTTATAGGGGAAATGGGAAGAGGGAACAAGAACATCAAGAATTCTTTCATCTGCCATTTCTTTTGCTTTTTCTTCAACTTCCTTTGTCCTTTCTTCCCTTACCATATTGATCGATATTTCCACAAGATCCCTTATCATACTTTCTACATCTCTTCCTACATATCCAACTTCTGTAAACTTTGTTGCTTCAACTTTTAAAAAAGGTGCTTTTGTGAGTTGTGCAAGCCTTCTTGAAATCTCGGTTTTACCAACACCTGTTGGACCTATCATAAGTATATTTGATGGAAAAATTTCTTCTTTCAATTTACCCTCAACCCTTTTTCTTCTCCATCTATTCCTTAATGCAATAGCAACAACCCTTTTTGCCTTTTCCTGCCCTACAATATATTTATCAAGTTCTCTTACAATCTCTTTTGGTGTTAAATAATCTTTCATAAGATAATAATTATACATTTAAAAATTAAAAAATTCAAATTGTATTCCTGAATTATACTCCATTATAATTTAACAAATGAAAAAAACTTTCATAGGTATAACGCCTTCTTTCTCAAATATATCTGGAAGATTCTTTTTAAATGAAGAGTATGTAAAGGCAATAAAAAAAGCAGGTGGAATCCCTGTTATCATTCCATATTTAAAAAATGATATTGAAGAAATAATTTCAAGAATTAATGGGATCCTTTTATCCGGTGGAGGAGATGTATTGCCAAAGTTTTTTAAGGAGGAACCAGAGCTTACAAAACTTACATTACCTGAGAGAGATGTTTTTGAAATAAAACTTATAAGGGAATGTTTTAAAAGGAAAATCCCTGTTTTCGGAATATGTAGAGGGTGCCAGGTTATGAATGTTGCAATGGGTGGAAGTTTAATACAGGATATAAAAGGGAAAATAGAACACTATCAAAGTGCACCTGCAAATGAACCAACCCATACAATAATTATAGAAAAGGGTAGCATTTTATATGAAGTTTTTAAGAAAGAAAAAATTATGGTGAATAGTTTTCATCATCAGGCAATTAAAAAGGTTGGAAAGAATTTATTTGTATCAGCAAAAGCAAAGGATGGAATAATTGAGGCAATTGAATCAAAAGAACACCCGTTTTTTTTAGGAGTCCAATTCCACATTGAATATTTAACTCAAAATAATAAAAGATTTTTAAATTTGTTCAAATTTTTTATTTCAAAAGCAAAAGAGATTTAATTTTTGACTAAAAAAGTTAAAATTCTTTATACTTAAAAACTTCTTAAAAAGGAGAAATCTGTGAATTATCTGGGGTTCTTTATATTTTTCCTGCTTGTGCTTTTTATTGGGTGTATTTTAGTCTTTCTTCCAAAATTGCTCGCACCAAAAGTACCTGAGGAATATAAATTGAATCCCTATGAATGTGGAGAAATTCCTGTTTCTGAAGAAGCATGGTCAAGATATAATATAAGATTTTATCTACTTGCAATTTCTTTCATCATTTTTGAAGTTGAAGGAGTATTCTTGCTTTTATGGGCATTGAATCCAAAAGAACTTGGAATACAGGGATTTGTTGAAATTGCATTATTTGTTTTAATACTTTTCCTTGGCTGGATTTATCTTTTAGTAAAAGGAGTTATAAAATGGGAATAGATGAAAAAAAATTGTATGGTGATGGTTTTTTAAAATTCGGGGAATTTGTCCAGAAATTTCCTGGTGGAAATATTATATTAACTCAAACAAAAAAATTATTTGCATGGGGAAGAAAATCTTCTATTTGGCCACTTACTTTCGGACTTGCCTGCTGCGCAATTGAAATGATGTGCACATATGCTTCAAGATATGACCTTGACAGGTTCGGAATAATATTAAGAGCAACTCCAAGGCAAGCAGACCTTATGATTGTTGCTGGAACTGTTACAATCAAAATGGCTCCTGTTATTAAAAGACTTTATGAGCAGATGCCAAATCCTAAATGGGTAATTGCAATGGGCTCGTGCGCAATATCAGGTGATTTTTATAGAAATATCTATTCAGTTGTTCCTGGTGTTGATAAAATAATTCCTGTTGATGTTTATATTCCTGGTTGTCCGCCAACTCCTGAAGGACTTATTGAAGGTATAGAACTTTTAAAGAAAAAAATTATGGAGGAGATATGAAAGAACTCTTTGAAGAATTGAAAAATAATTTTGGTGTTTCTGAAAAAGATGGTTTTCTACTTTTTGAAAAAGAAAAGTTAAAAGAAATTTTTAATCTTTTAAAGGAAAAGGGATTTAGATTTCTTTCTTTTATAACAGCAGTTCATTTTAAAGAGCATTTTGAAATTGTTTATGCTTTAAGGAATATTCCAGAAAAAGATATTATTTTTCTAAAAACAAAGATAAAAGAAAATGAAGAAATTGAAACTCTATGTGATATCTATAATGGTGCAAACTGGATGGAAAGGGAAATATATGATTTATTTGGGATAAAATTTAAAAATCATCCTGATTTAAGAAGGATTCTCCTTCCAGAAGATTATGAAGGACATCCTTTAAGAAAAGATTTCCCAATTAATGCTCCTTATAAAAATTGGAGGTAAAATGGAAATAGAAAGAAAAGAAGGTAATGGATTTGAGGAATTATGGGTAAACATGGGGCCCCAGCATCCTGCATCCCATGGTGTTTTCAGAATGCAGATTAAGGTTGAGGGAGAGAAAATAAAGGATGTAATACCGCATATTGGTTATCTTCATAGGGGGGTTGAAAAACTCGCTGAGAATTTAACACCTGTCCAATTCTTACCTATCCTTGATAGAAATGATTATTTATCAGCAATAAGTAATGAATTCCCCTTCGCACTTGCAATTGAAAAACTTGCCGATATCAAAGTTCCTGAAAGAGCAGAATATTTAAGAGTAATAGGTGCAGAACTCATGAGGATATCCTCACACCTTGTTTTCCTTGGAACATTCTGTCTTGATATGGGAGGTGCACTTGGTGGTGGAAGCACAATATTTTTATATGCTTTCAGGGAAAGAGAAAAAATACTGGATATAATTGAAAAATGGACAGGTTCAAGGATGCACCCAAATTTAATATGCTTTGGTGGTGTAAGATATGATATTTATCCTGAATTTGATAAAGATTTAAAGAATTTTCTAAATGATTTTGAAAAAAAATTAAAGGAATACGAAGATATGCTTGAGAATAACCCTGTTTTTCTCGCAAGAACAAAAAATATAGGAATTCTACCAAAGGAAATTGCAATGGAATATGGATGCTCAGGACCTGTTTTAAGGGGGTCAGGAGTAAAATTTGATTTGAGAAAGGCAAATCCCTATTCTTCATATGAAAAATTTGAATTCAATATCCCTTCTTTTGATGGGTGTGATGTTTATTCAAGATACAAGGTAAGAATGGAAGAGATGAAAGAATCAGTTAAGATATTAAGACAGGCAGTAGATGGACTTCCTTCAGGTCCTATAAATTCACAGATGCCTGTGAAAGTTAAGACAGCGATAAAATTAAAGGAAGGAGAAGTTTATGCAGCAGTTGAATCACCAAGAGGGGAAAATGGAGTTTATATTGTTTCTGATGGAAAAGCTAATGCTTATAGAGTAAAGTTGAGAACACCAACTTTTTATAACCTGTCTGTAATTTCTTATCTTTTAAAGGGAGCCTTGATTGCAGATGTTGTTGCAATACTTGGCTCCCTTGATCCAGTATTCGGGGATGTGGACAGATGAATGCATTAATTAATTCTTTAATTTACGGGATATTTGTGCTTTTAATAGTTTTTGGAATAGTTGCGTACCTCACATGGATTGAGAGAAAATTTGCAGGTAGAATGCAATCAAGGATAGGACCCTATTATGTTGGAAGACCACATGGATGGCTTCAACCACTTGCAGATGTTCTTAAATTAATTTTAAAGGAAGATATAACACCAAAGAATGTTGATAAACTTATTTATAATCTTGCACCTTTTGTAGTTTTAATTTCTGCAACTCTTCTTTACGCAGTTCTCCCCTTTTCAGAAAATATAGTTATTTCTGATATTTCAGTTGGAATACTTACATTCATAGCAATTTCTTCTCTTTCCATAATGGGAGCATTTATGGCTGGATGGGCATCAAACTCAAAATATCCTTTAATATCTGCAATAAGGGGTGGTGCTCAAATTGTTTCCTATGAAATACCACTTTTATTCTCAATAATTGTTCCATGTGCACTTGCAGGTTCTTTGAATGCAAAGGAAATTGTAAAGGCGCAAAAAATATGGTTTATTTTATATCCTGTTATAGGGCAAATTTCTTTTATAATATTTTTACTATCAGGACTTGCAGAAGAAAATAGAACTCCTTTTGATATACCAGAGGCAGAAAGCGAACTTGTTGCAGGTTTTACTGTTGAATATTCTTCAATGAAATTTGCACTATTTTATGCAGCAGAATATGCTCATATTTTAGCACTTTCAGCACTTGGAACAATTTTGTTTTTAGGAGGGTGGAAAGGTCCTCTTTTACCATCACCTTTATGGTTCTTAATAAAATCCCTGTTCCTGTTTTTAATACTTTTATGGATAAGATGGTCCTATTTAAGAGTGAGAATTGACCAACTTCTTGGTTTTTCATGGAAATTCCTTTTCCCTTTAAGTGTTTTAAATTTACTTCTAACAGGACTTGTAATTATTTTAAGAAAAGGAGGATAAATTGGTTAAAGCCCTTTATATAACCTTAAAAAATTTATTTAGAAAACCAATAACATGTATGTATCCTGATAAAAAAAGGGAAATGCCCAAAAGAATGAGAGCACCACTCTTTGCCTTAACAAAGGATGAAGACGGTGTAATAAACTGTATTGCCTGTAAATTGTGTGAAATGATATGCCCATCAAATGTGATAAGTGTATTACCAAGTAAAGAAAAAAATGAAAAAGGAAGATTGTATCCAGAAAAATACGAATTAAATCTTTCAGCATGCCTTTTTTGTGAATACTGCGTTCAGGTTTGCCCAAATGACGCAATTGTTATGATAAGAACTCTTGGATGGGCAACAGATAAAAAGGAAAATCTATTTTTGACAAAGGAAAAATTGCTTGAAAATTATGAAAAATATAAAGATTTAATATCTGAATGCACAGGGGAATTTTTAAGGAAAATGCAAACTCCACCAAGAAAAGTTTCAGGAGGTGAGAAATGATAAACAAAGGATTGTATATAATTTTTTCAATTTTAATTTTTATATTTTCCATTTTAACAGTTTTTCATAAAGACCTTATGAAATCAGCACTTTCTCTTGCCTGTGTTTTATTTTTAACTGCCTTTTTTTATATTTCCTTCGGATTTGAATTTTTAGGATGGACTCAAATCTTACTTTATGTAGGAGGAATAGTAGTACTGATACTATTTGTTGTCATGCTTGCAAAGGAATATGTGGGAAAACCAATTGAATCAGGGATGAGAAGAATTTTTCTTGGAGGGATTGTCTCAGCAATAATATTTATTTTCCTTTTATGGGTAATAGTTGTCACAGAATTTCCTGAAATAGAAACTTTTCAAGAAACCCAAAAAAGTATCTCTGATTTAATATTTAAAACTGATTACCTTTTACCCTTTGAAATCCTTTCCCTTTTGCTCCTTGCTGCACTTTTTGGTGGAATAGTTATTGCAAGGAGGGAATGATGGGAATAAAAGGAATACTCATAATTTCAGCAATAATGTTTTCTCTTGGTGTTTTTGGGGTTCTAACAAGAAAAAGTGCACTTGGAATATTAATTGCAATTGAACTTATGTTCAATTCAGCAAACTTAAATTTTGCAGCCTTTGGAAGAATGTTAGGAAAAATTGAAGGAAGCATTTTCCCATTATTTGGTATTGCAATAACTGTTTGTGAAGTTGCAGTTGGTTTTGCAATAATTTTTTATTTATACAGAATAAGAAAAACAACAAAGGCTGATGAAGTTGATATTTTAAAGGGGTGAAAATGATAGGAATTTATGCACTTATTTCTTTTTTGTTGCCCTTTTTATCATTTATAATAATAGGATTTTTCATAAGGAGATACGGAAAAATCTCAGCCTACCTTTCAATAACCTGTGTTTTCCTCTCCTTATTTTTCTCAATACTTTCTCTTATTCATCTTAATAAAAATCCAGGAGAATATTTTATTGAATGGTTGTGGCTTTCTCAAAAATTATTCACATTCAAATTCGGTATATGGGTTGACCCTCTTTCAAGTGCAATGCTATTTGTTGTTGCCCTTGTTGCATCAATGGTTCAAATTTATTCCCTTGGATATATGAAAGATGAGACCCCTCCTTCACTTGGAAGATATTATGCATATCATTCCCTTTTTACATTCTCAATGATGGGCTTAGTGCTTTCAAAAAACATACTTGAATTATTTGTATTCTGGGAACTTGTTGGATTATGTTCTTACCTTTTAATAGGATTCTGGTTTTATAAACCATCTGCTGCAAAGGCAGCAGTCAAGGCTTTCTGGACAACAAGACTTGGCGATGTAGGATTCATGCTTGGTCTTTTATATCTATACAAACATACAGGATGCTTTGAACTTAAAGATTTACTTTCAAAAGCTCCAGAATTTTCCCAGGGAATTATAACAACTGGGACACTCTTACTTTTCTGTGGAGCAGTTGGAAAATCTGCACAATTCCCACTTCATATATGGCTTCCTGATGCAATGGAAGGTCCAACTCCTGTATCTGCTTTAATTCATGCAGCAACAATGGTTGCAGCAGGAGTTTATATGGTTGCAAGACTATTTCCATTATTTTCTTTATCAAAAATAACATTATTTATAATAGCCTTTATAGGTGCCTTTACAGCAGTTTTAGCATCCACAATGGCAATTGTTCAGGAAGATATAAAAAGGGTTTTAGCCTATTCAACAATCTCACAACTTGGTTATATGATGGCAGGGCTTGGAGTTGGAAATGTAAATGCCGGATTCTTTCATCTTTTCACCCATGCTTATTTTAAAGCCCTTTTATTTTTATGTGCAGGATGTGCAATACATGCAGTTCATTCAAACTCAATATGGGATATGGGTGGACTTTTAAAAAGGATGCCGGTAACAGGATTTTCATTTTTAATAGGACTTTTGGCACTCTCGGGTATTCCTCCTTTTTCAGGATTTTTCTCAAAAGAAGAGATAATTCATGCAGCATACTTATCAGAATTTAAACTTCCCTTTTACCTTTTAATAATAGGAGTATTCTTAACAGCCTTTTATATGGCAAGGGTATTCTTTGTAGCATTTTTAGGAAAAGAAAGAAAGGAAGAAGCAAAACATGCCCATGAAGCACCTTATTCAATGACAATACCCTTAATAATTTTATCCATATTTTCTATATTTTCAGGGTTTTATAAAAATGAACTTTATAAATTTTTAGGTGAGCATGAAACCCATCATTCCTTTTCTCCTATTTTACCTTTATTATCTTTCCTTTTAGCCATTTCAGGATTTTTCCTTGCCTATCTTTATTATTACTCAAATAGATTATCCCCTGAAAAAACAGCAAGGAAAATATACCCTGTTTATAACCTTGTATATCAAAAATATTATATGGATCATATTGCTGAATGGATATATTCAAAAGTTGCCCTAAATCTATCTTTCCTTGCAGCATGGTGGGATAGACATGTTGTTGATGGAACAGTAAACTGGGTAACTTATACAACAGGAAGACTCGGAAAAAATTTAAGAGTAATACAGACAGGAATAGTTCAGGATTACCTTGTTTATATAGCGATTGCCTTTATAATCATAGGATTTATAGTTTTTCAAATATTTTAAATAAGTGAATATAATTTTATTCCTTTTCCTTTTTTTAGATATATTTAAAAATCCTGTTACTTCAACTTTTGGTGAATCAAGGGAAACAAGGTATCATTTAGGTGTTGATTTTTCAACATTTAGAAAAAAGAAAGTCCCGATTTTCTTTCCCTTTGAAGTAGAAGTTATAAGAGCAAAGGTAAATTATGAGGGTTATGGTAAAGTTCTTTATTTAAAAGATAAAAATAATTATATATATGTTCTTGCTCATCTTGATAGATTTAATGATTTAATTGATTCAATTATTTTTGAAAAACTTTTAGAAGAAGAAAAAAACGAAATTGAAATATTTTTTGATAAAGAAATAAAGATAAAAGAAAATGAGATAGTTTGTTATGCAGGAAATACAGGCTGTCTTTCACCCCATCTCCATCTTGAAATAAGAAAAGATATGAATGTTGCTTTAAACCCCTTTAAATTCATAGATATTCATGATACTATTCCTCCTTATATAGAAAAAATACTTTTGATTCCGCTAAGCAAAAGTATAATAAATTCATCTTATTTTCCGCTTATTATAAAAAGAGGGCAGGAAAAAGTGTATGGGAAGGGAGAATTCATGATATGGATTAAGGCATATGATAAATGGGAAAATGGAAACAAAACAGGAATTTATGAGATAAAAATTTTTAAAGATGACAGTTTAATATTTTCTAAAAAAAATGATAGCATTTTAATAGATAATCATAGAGAGGGTAACTATTTTTATTTCAAGGATAGCAAGTATTATTCAAGAAGTTGGTTTCATCCTCTTGGAGTTTCAATAAATGCAAACAGGGATTTAAATATAAAAATTATTGTTCTTGATTATGCGGGTAATAAAGACTCTTTATTTTTTAAAATAGAAAATAAAATAAATGGAAAGACTCTATTTAGAAAAATTATTATACCTTCTTCTTTTTACTTTTTTGATGGAATTGTTTTCAGGGAAGGAAAGAATGTTAAGAATGTCTATGCAATTTTAAATGATGAAAGAATTCAAATTGAAAAAATTGATATGGGATGGTATAATGAATTCAAATGGATTCCTCCTCCTTTTTTTGAAGGGAAAGTGAAATTTTTATTTGAGGGTAAAGAAAATAATGAAAAAGAAATTTATGTATTTTTTTCAGAAAAGAAAATAAAATCAAAAATGATAAATGGAATTGAGATTAAATATAAGAGTCCTTTTCCTTTATTTTTTTATGCAGAAATAAAAGAAAATAAAATAAATATTTTGCCAAATTTTGCAATTTTTGATACATTTTTAATTAAAAAAGAATCAAAAGAAAAAGAGTATTGGGTTTATAATGGTAAATTTGCAGGAAAAGAATATGCACTTGCTTTTAAAGGAGGAATTTTTGAAACAAAACTTGATACGATACCACCGAATTTCAGTGGAAATAAAATAATATATTCAAAAAATCCATTTAATATTAGATTTTATGTATATGATAAAGAAAGCGGTATTGATGGGAATAAAATAAAATTTTATATTGATGGAAAATTTTTTCCCCTTTATTATCATCCAGTATATGGAAGGCTTAATCTATTCAAAAAAATAAAACTTGAAAAGGGTGAACACGAATTTTCCCTTAAAATAAGTGATAGGGTAAACAATGAATTAAACATAAAAGGGAAAATAATAATTAATGATTAACCTTCTTCTTTTTCTCTAAGTTTTTTTATTCTTTCTATCCCATTTATTTTTTTAATTATTTCCACTATTTTGGGTGGCAAGAATTCTTCAAAATCTTTACCCTCTGCCATCATTTCTCTTATCCTCTTCCCCACATATTCTTCTCTTTTTAAAAAAGGTATCTCCCTTACAGGGAAATTTTCCTTTTCACATAAAATTTTTATAAGTGGATGATTTGAAAATATGATATCAAAAGGTGGAACAAAAGATTTTAAATTTGAAATCCATGGATAATTGTTTTCAATATTCAGAATCGGAACTATTATTATCCTGTCAATATAATTTTTTAAACATTCCCTTATCATCCATATCCTTTCTCCTGCTGTAAAGGGATTTTCAAAAGTAAAATTATATTGAGCGGCCATTATTGCTATTATAATCTCATCAAATTCCTTTAAAATATACTCTACTGCATGTAAATGTCCTTTATGGAATGGCTGAAACCTGCCCGGATAAAGGGCTCTTTTCATCCTGATTTTTTAGCCTCCTCTATCATTTTCAAAAATTCCTCTTCATTTATTGTTTTAACTCCAAGTTCTTTTGCCTTTTGAAGCTTTGAGCCGGGTTCTTCTCCCACAACAAGATAATCAACCTTTTTACTTATAGAACCTGCTGCCCTTCCACCAAAATCCTCAACAATCCTCTGCGCTTCTTCCCTTGTAAAATTCTTTAAAGTTCCTGTAAATACAAATGTTTTTCCATAAAAGGGATTTTCTTTTGAAACTTTAACTTCTTCAAATTTAATTCCTGCATTTATTAGTTTTTCAATAACCTTTCTATTCCTTTCTTCTCTAAAAAATTTTACAACAGATTCAGCCATTTCAGGACCTATCCCCTCAATTCTTAAAAGTTCATCAATTCTTACATTATAAAGTCT
The DNA here is from genome assembly GCA_039803745.1 of Caldifarciminota bacterium. GTDB lineage: Bacteria > Hydrothermota > Hydrothermia > Hydrothermales > Hydrothermaceae > JBDRZD01. Next base: position 10,971 of record JBDRZD010000009.1, on the reverse strand, counting down.
TTCAATTGAGCCGAAATGTTTTGCAAGAAGTTTTGCTCCATGTTCCCCAATTAGAGGCACCCCAAGAGCATATAAAAATCTTGCAAGGGATACATTTTTACTTTTTTCAATTGCATTTATTATGTTTTCTGCTGACTTTTCAGCCATCCTTTCCAAAGCTGCCCACTCTCGTCTTTTTATGTAATATATATCTGCAAGGTCTTTAACAAGTCCCCTATCAACTATCTGCTCTATAAGTTTAGTTCCAAGCCCTTCTATATCCATTGCCCTTTTTGAAGCAAAATGTTTTATTGCACCTTTTAATTTTGCAGGACATGATAAATTTATACATTTTAAATAAGCACCTTCTTTAAAAACATCACCAGAACAAACAGGACATTTTGAAGGAGGCAATATTTCCTTTTCCTCACCTGTTCTTTTTTCTTTAACCACTTTAACAACTTCAGGAATAACTTCACCTGCTCTTCTTAAATAAACCCAGTCTCCTATTCTTACATCCATCCTTTTAATCTCGTCAAAATTATGAAGGGTAGCCCTCTGAACCATAACCCCACCAACAGGTGTTGGGTCAAAAACTGCAACAGGTGTAATTATACCTGTTCTTCCCACCTGAAATATCACTTCTTTTATCTTTGTAGTAACTTCAGGAGCAGGATATTTTCCTGCAATTGCCCATCTTGGTGCCCTTATTGTTTTACCTAACCTTTTCTGCATATCAAAGGAATTGACTTTTATAACTATTCCATCAATATCATAAGGAAGGGAATCTCTTTTATCTTTAAATTCCCTATAATAATCTATAACTTCATCAATATTTTTACAAAGTTTTATATATGGATTGACTTTAAAACCAAAGGCCTTTAAAGCAGAAAGAACTTCCCATTGAGTCTTAAATTCTATCCCTTCTACATATCCTATTCCCCATGCAAAGAAATCAAGTTTCCTTTTAGCAGTTACATTTGGATCCAGTTGCCTTAAAGAGCCAGCAGCAGCATTCCTTGGATTTGCAAAAAGTGTTTCACCCTTTTTAAGCCTTTCCTTATTGAGTTCCTCAAAATCCTTTTTATTCATATATACTTCGCCTCTTACATCAATCCTTTTAGGAATTTTATATTCTTTATTTTCAATTAAATAAAGAGGTATAGTCTTTATAGTTTTTACATTTAAAGTCACATCTTCACCGACTGTTCCATCCCCTCTTGTTCCAGCACCCTTTAAAACTCCATCTTCATAAACTATCTCTGTTGAAAGACCATCTATCTTTGGTTCTGCTGTATATTCAATAGGCGTTCTTTCAGGTAGATTCAAAAACCTTTTTATTCTTTTATCAAATTCAATTACCTCTTCTTCATTTCTTGCATCCTGTAAAGAAAGCATTTCCTCTTTATGGGGAAAGGGGTTGAACTCTTTTTGAGGGGAAGCACCCACTCTCTGTGTAGGTGAATCAGGGGTTTTAAATTCTGGAAATTTTTCCTCAAGCTCTACAAGTTCTCTAAAAAGTTTGTCATATTCCTCATCGGAAATTACAGGGTCATTCAAAACATAATATCTATAATTGTGATAATTTATCTCTTTCCTTAATTCTTCAATCCTCTTTTTTACCTCCTCCCTTTCCATATCCCCTCCTTTTATTAAAAATCGCTCTCAGAATATGCAACTCCTACATTATTCTTACCCTTTTCCTTTACTTTAAACATTGCTTTATCAGCGAGTGCTAAAAGTTTATCAGGATTTTCTGTTGAAGTTGGGAAAGTTGCTACCCCAAAACTTGCAGTTATAAAAAACTTATAATTAGAAACTTCAAATTCTTTTGTTTCAAAATTTTCTTTCAGCATTATCGCAATTGCCTTACCCTCCTCTAAACCCACATTGGGAAGCAAAATCGTGAACTCATCTCCACCATACCTTGTAAGAACTGCTCCTGGAAAACTTTCAAAGAGCAAATTTAGTCTTTTCCCAACTTCTTTAAGTGTTTTTCCACCAATAATATGTCCATGAGCCTCATTTATCTCTTTAAAGTTGTCAAGATCAAGAAATATACATGTTATAGGATAATATTTTTTGTTAGCAATATATTTTTTAAGCATTAAATGAAAATACCTTGAATTTGAAAGTTCTGTCAAATCATCCCTTATAAGGAGTTCCTGCATCTTTTCATTAAGCGTAATGCTTTGATAAACTATTTCTATTAAAGGAAGGTATTCTTTAATTCTATCCTTATTTATTTCCCTTTTAAAAGCACCAAAGATTGCATCTTCTTTTTTGAAAGATGAGATTGTTTCTATAAAATAAGAATCATTTTCAAAATTAAACTCCTTTTCTTTATTTAAAGCCAAAGGTAAATCTACTTCTCCCTTTTTTTCCCACAAACAAATTTTATCCTTTATCTTCCTGTATATAAAAACTGCATCAAGATTTTCCTCCTTTAATATATACTCCATTATCTCTTTTAAAAGATTTCTCACACCAGCATAATTCCCCATTACTTTTGAGAGTTTTTCAATAAAAATTTCACTTTGTCTCATATGGAATTACTTCATATATAAGCCTTAAAGGATGTTCCTTAAAAAATAGTTCTTCATCCCTTCCAAATTCAACTTCAGGAGGCACCTGAAATACAAGTCCTTCCTCCTTCTCCGGTATATCTAAAAGATCGGTGCCGATAATTTTTATTTTTATCTCTTTTAAAGGGAAATCAAAAACCCAGAATTCATCTATTTTATCAAAATAAAACTTTATTCTTTCAAAAATACCCTCAGTTTCACATTCAATATCCCATTCAGAGGAATTCAATAAAAATGAAAAGAATGTAGCCGAGTCTATATAAATTAGAGAGTTTAAAGGATTTTTACCCTGTGCAAGTAAATTCGCTATATTTATTATGCAACCTGAAGCATCTATATCTCCAAAACTGTTATAATTCAAATAAATGTGTTTCCCTGGTTTTCCAGAAGCAATACCTATTCCCACCCTGAAAAGCGACTTCAAAGGAGGGAAATTTTCAACAACATCAGGGAAAAAGTCTCTGTATTTTGGATAATTTTCTCTTATAAATTCTAAAGACTTTTTATACATATCTCTTGCACATAAAATCGCATTTATACTTGAGTTAGATGAAGGAACTATCTCAACTTCCTTTTCAAATAACTTAGGGATCCTTAAAGCCCTGCCTTTTGGCAAAAAGGCTTCTTCAAAAATTTCTTCAAAAATTTCCCTTGAGTTGGCAGAAAATAGGATTATTCCACCATCACCCAAGTCCTTCAAAGGAAATCCACCATATCTTTTAATTATTGAAACCATTTCCTTATTAAATTCATTTTTTATATTGAATTCCTTAATTGAATCTTTTAATTTAAGGGACATAAATGTTGAGCCTCTTATGTCGTAAACGAGGCAAGAAACCATTTCTTTAAATTTGTTATAAAAATCTTCAGGAGTTTTAAAAGGCACGGAGATTTTTAAATTTTCAAAATCTTTAAAAATATAATAATCTCCATCTGGCAATTTTTTAAAGGCTATCCAGCATGATAAATCTTTAACATTTTCATCTGTAATTTCCTCAGGAATTATAACTATACTTTTTAAAAGAAGACATAAGATAAGATTTGGAATAAATTTATCTTCAAAAAAATAGGAAAGTTCCTTTTCAAATTCTTCAAAATCCATTTTAAACTCTATAAATTCTTTTTTAATAAAATCTTCAAAAAATTCAAAATCCTTTTTTTCCTTTTTTTTGTATGAATAATATTCAAAAAATATCCTTTGTAAAACTTCCTTTTCTTTAGACTTTTCTTTTAAAAAAATACCTTTTGCCTTTTCCCATTCTTTAATTAAAATATAAGGGGAAGGAAGGGTATTTGAAACAGTTTTAGAAATTTCTATTTTAAATTTTCCTTCATAATCCATTTTTCTCTTCTGAATATAATTATAATCTTTTAGAATAATCCCGAAAGACCTAAGCCACTTAGCACTTTTTTCTTTTATATAGGGTAAAAATAAGTTAAGTTTTTTCTTTGAAACAATATCTCTTATTTCTTTTGAAAAATCCTCAATTTCTAAATTAAGGCTTTCCTTTAAATCATCAATTATTTTCTTCTCCTGAATTTCTAAATTTTTTAAAATGGATTCTACCTCTTTAAGTTCTTTAAAATTTTGAATTTCCTTTTCAAATTTACTTATATACTTTTCAGGAATTGTAAATCCTGTAAGATATTTTAAAATGTCTTCATCTTCTTCCATTAATATTTTCTCAAAATAAATTTCTACATAGAAGGTGTGAAAGATTTTTAAAAAATCTAAAAACTTTTTGTGAACAGACAGCGCCAGTTTTTCACTTAAATCTCCTACTGATTTTTCATAAAAATGTTCTGATTTTAAAATCAAAGAAAGAAGGCTTTTTAATGATTCCTTTTTAAAAATTGATAAAATTTCATTTTCATATTTTTTAAAATCTTCTTTCTTGTATTTCAAAAATTTTAATTTCAAAAGGAATAAAAGATAAATAAACTTTTCCTCTTCCTTTAATTTTTCTGAACTCTTTATAAAATATTTCAAAGCATCTTCTAAACTTTTAAATTCCTCACCATTTTCAATTACAAAAGTTTTTGGTTTTTCCTTATCAAATAGAAAATTAACATCTTCTTTAAATTTATTTAAAACATATTTTTTTAAAAATTCTACCTCTTCTTTATTCCATAAATTTTCAATATTCTTTATCTTGAGACTTAAAGGTATTAAAGATTTTTCTAAGTGGGAGGTGAGCAACTTATTTTACTATTGGTGACTTCTCTTTTATCATTCTTTCAAGTTCTTCAGGGTCTCTTGAAAAGGAGAGTGCGGTTTCAAGGGTTATTTTCCTCTGCATATAAAGTTTATAAAGGGATTGATTCATTGTCTGCATCCCGTATTTCTGTCCTGCTTGCATCAATGAATAAATCTGATGAACTTTATTATCCCTTATCATTGCTTTCACAGCAGGAGTTGCAACGAGAACCTCACATGCAAGAACTCTTCCACCACCTATCTTTGGAAGCAAAGCCTGTGTTATTATACCTAAAATAACAAATGCAAGCTGAGTTCTAACCTGCTGCTGTTGATGAGGAGGAAATACATCTATAATCCTGTTAACTGATTCAACTGCTGAGTTTGTATGAAGGGTTGCAAGGGTCAAATGTCCTGTTTCTGAAATCGTTAATGCAGCAGCAATTGTTTCAAGGTCTCTCATCTCACCAATCATCACCACATCAGGGTCCTGCCTCAATGCATATTTTAATGCTCTTGCAAATGACTTTGTGTCAGATTCAACCTGCCTTTGAGTTATGTAAGCCTTTTTGTTTGCAAACAGATATTCAATTGGGTCTTCTATTGTAAGAATATGACATCTTCTTTCATTATTTATCTTCTCAATTATTGAAGCAAGTGTTGTTGATTTACCATGACCTGTTGGACCTGTTACAAGAACAAGCCCTTTTTGCCTTGATGCAAATTCTTCAACAACAGGAGGAAGACCAAGTTCTTCAAAACTCCTTATTTTGTATGGAATTGTTCTTATAGCAATGCTTATTGAACCCCTTTGTTTATAAGCATTTGCCCTGAAACGAGAAAGACCTGTTATACCAAATGAAAAATCAACTTCCCATTCTTCTTCAAGTTTTTTCTTCTGCTCTTCTGTCATCACTGAATAAACAAGTTGCTGTGCCTCCTCTTTTGTTAAAACATCATAATTTGATGGGACAAGAATCCCGTCTATTCTAAAAAGAGGAGGAGAACCTGCTGAGATATGCAAATCTGTTGCATCTCTATGCACCATCTCTTCTAAAAGCTGTTTCATTGTTACAGGCATATTCCACCTCCTTTAAAATTTTAAAATTCTGTTGTTATTCTTAAAACTTCTTCAACAGTTGTTATACCTTTTTTAATTTTAATTATCCCATCTTCTCTAAGGGTATGCATCCCTTCTTTTCTCGCCTGTTCTCTTATCTCATCCGAGGAAGCACCTTTTAAAATAAGTTCCCTTAAATCAGGAGTTATCGGCATAACTTCAAATATTCCTATCCTTCCCTTATAACCTGTTCTTCCACATACCTGGCATCCCCTTCCTTTATAAAATTTCATATCTTTTAAAAGTTCTTCAGAAATCCCGAGTTCTTTTATTATTTTTTCATCATAAGTAGTTTCTTCAATACAATTCCTGCATATTTTCCTTACAAGTCTTTGTGCCTGAATCAAAATAACACCTGAAGCGATCAAATATGGTTTTATTCCAAGGTCAACAAGCCTATCAATTGTTGTTGGAGCATCATTTGTATGAATTGTTGAAAAAACAAGGTGTCCTGTCAATGCTGCCCTTATCGCAATTTCTGCTGTTTCATGGTCTCTTATCTCACCAACAAGTATTACATCAGGGGATTGTCTTAAGAATGCCCTTAAAGCCTCTGCAAAATCAAGTCCAACTTCTCTATTTACCTGAACCTGATTAATTCCTTCAATGTTATACTCAACAGGGTCTTCAACTGTAATTATTTGTTTATCAGGTGTATTTATTGTAGATAATGCAGAATAAAGTGTTGTTGTCTTCCCACTTCCTGTAGGACCTGTCACAAGTATAATCCCGTAAGGGGAGCGGATTGCTTTTTCAAACTTTTCAAGGTCTTCAGGTTCAAAACCGAGTTTTGTTAAATCAAGTTGGAGTCCTGATTTATCAAGAATTCTCATAACAACCTTTTCACCGTAAACTGTGGGGATAACCGATACTCTGAAATCTATAACCCTGTTATCAACTTTCATGTTTATTCTTCCATCCTGAGGCTTTCTTCTTTCAGCAATATCCATTTCAGATAAAAGTTTTATCCTTGAAACAATCCCTGCCTTCATATAATAAGGTGGGGTCATAACCTCCCTTAATACTCCATCAATTCTATATCTTATTCTTAAAGTTCTTTCATAGGGTTCAATATGAATATCTGATGCTCCGATTTTAACTGCCTGAAATATTATATGATTTACAAGTTTTGTAACAGTTGTATCTTCACCAAGTCTCTTTAAATCCTCTACTTTTTCTTCTTCAACTGCTGCATCTATGAATTCAATATCTTCAAGAGTTGCATGTATTCCCTCTTTTCCCTCTTCTTCTCTTCTCGTTTCTTTAATCATTGTTTCCATTTCTGGGTAAAACTTTTTTAAAGCTTCATTCATTGCAGATTCTAAAGCAATAACAGGAGAAACCTCTAAGCCTGTTGAAAATTTTATTTCATCTATTGCAACAATATTTGTTGGGTCAACCATGGCAACAAAAAGTAAATTGCCCTTTCTTCCAAGTGGCAAAACCTGATACCTGTATGCGGTTTCAGCAGGAATAAGGGAAAGAATTTCTGGTGGTATCATCTTTAATGTTGATAAATCAACAGGGGGAACACCAAGTTGTTTTGAAAGAAATTTAACAAGAGTTTTTTCATCTATTACCCCCATCTCAACAAGAGTTGAACCGAGCCTCTTACCTGTTTCTTTCTGTCTTCTTAAAGCCTCTTCAAGGTCTTTTTGGGTTATAAGACCTGCTTTTAAAAGCATTTCACCAATTCTGAGTGCCATTTTATTCCATCTTTGTCTCTTTTATTATTTCTTCAGGTGTTGTAACACCTGCCTTTATCTTCCTTATACCAGATTCTCTCAATGTGAGCATACCTTCCTCAATTGCTGCCTTTTCAATAATATGGGTTGGTGCTCTTTCAAGTATTAACTCCCTTATTCTTTTTGTAACAGGTAAAACTTCAAAAAGACCAATCCTTCCTTTATATCCTGTTCCATGGCATTTTTTACATCCACTTCCCTTATAAAAAGTTACCCCTTTAAATACCTCCTCTGGATTAGGGGAAAGTTCATAAAGTATTGCCTTTTCAGGCTGGTAAGGAACCTTACATGACTCACATATTTTCCTTACAAGCCTTTGTGAACTAACAACAAGTAAGGTAGAAGCAATCAAAAATGGCTCTATTTCCATATTTATAAGCCTTGTTACTGTTGCAGCAGCAGTATTTGTATGAACTGTTGAAAGAACAAGGTGTCCTGTTAAAGATGCCCTTATTGCTATCTCAGCAGTCTCAAAATCCCTTATTTCGCCAACCATAATAATATCAGGGTCCTGCCTTAAGAATGCCCTTAATCCTGAAGCAAAAGTCATACCAACCTCTTCTTTAACCTGAACTTGATTTATCCCCATCAAAGTAAACTCAACAGGGTCTTCAACTGTTGAAATATTAACCTCAATTGAATTGAGTTCTGTTAAAGCAGCATAAAGAGTTGTTGTTTTTCCACATCCTGTTGGTCCTGTAACAAGAACTATTCCGTTTGGATTTCTAATTGCTTTCCTGAAAATTTCAAGAGATTCAGGTTCAAAGCCAAGTGCATCAAGCCTTAAAGGAATCTGGGTTCTATCCAAAATTCTTATTGCAACCTTTTCTCCAAATACTGTTGGAACTGTTGCAACTCTTAAATCAACCATCCTATCACCCATCCTAACCCTTATTCTTCCATCCTGTGGCTTTCTTTTTTCCTCAAGTTTCATCTTTGCCATTATCTTAATCCTTGCGACCATAGGAGCCGCAAACTTCTTTGGCTTCCTGAAAATCTCATGCAGAATACCATCTATTCTGTATCTTACCCTTACATCATTTTCATAAGGTTCAATATGAACATCAGAAGCCCTTCTTTCAACAGCATCGGATATAATTGTGTTAACAAGTTTAACAATAGGTCCACTTTCAACCTCTGCAAGTATATCACTTATCTCCTCTTCTTCAGCTCTTGGTGTCTCTTTAAGAATTTCACCACTTTCAATCAATACTTTTAACTCCTCATCCTCTACCCCGACAATTCCCAAATCATCCTTTCCTGCTTTATCCATTCCCCCTTTTCCAATAACTTCAATCTCCCCTTCTTCTCCAACTTTTGCAAGCATATCCATAACATCTTCAATCCCATAATATTTTTTAATGGCTTCCCTTATATTATCTTCAAGACTAACAACAGGAATAATATCAAAACCTGATATAAATTTTGCATCCTCTATTGCAAACTGATCAAGAGGATTAACCATCGCAAGGATTAAACTTTTACCTTTTCTTGCAACAGGAACAATTAAATATCTTGCAGCAACATCAGGAGGAATAAGTCTAATTATATCCTCACTTATATTTTCTAAGTCCTTTTTTGTTGCAACAGGAACATTAAACTGTTTTGAAAGAACCTTTAATATATCCTTTTCTTTTACAAGACCAAGTTCAAGAAGAACTGAACCAAGCCTTTTACCATTTTTCTTTTGATATTCAAGTGCTTTTTCTAAATCTTCCTCCTTTAAAAGCCCCTCTTCTATAAGCATTTCCCCTAATCTTTTTATCTTTTTCATATCTTAATAATAAAGTATTTTAAAAAATTTGTCAATAATATCTTTATTTAAATTCATAACTGAATTCCCTTAATTTAAGCCTTATTTTCTCATCAAAAAAATTTATTTCTAAAATTTTTGGGAAAGAATCTTCAAAATCAAAAAGTTTTATGTTTCCACCTTCAAATAGTATATTTTTAATAAAAAGATTTTCCTTTTTAAAAAATATCAAAAAATTCTTGAATTCAACAATATAAAATTCCTTATCTTCTTTTACTCCTAAAACACTATATTTTTCTAAAAAAATTAAAGGATTAAAAAATCCCTTCAAAACTTCTTTAAAAAATTCATCCTCTATTTCCCTTATAAAAAAAGGAGGGGAAAAAATCTTTATATTGAATGTATCATTAAAAAATTTTACCTTAAAAAAACCTTTCATATAAGTTTGTCCATAACTCTCAAAATCACCTTCAATATAAAATTTTTTAATTTCTCTATTCCCATATTTATTTAAAAGAATTTTTTTAAAATCATAAAAATTTATCTCTCTTTTATAAACCCTTGCACATGAAATAAAAATTAAAAAAAATATAAATATTTTCTTCATCTTCTTTCTAAAATTCTTACATATTCACTAACTGCCTTTGGAAGACCAAATATTAAGGCATCAGATATTAATGAAAATCCTATTGAAACCTCTTCAATTTCCTCAATTTCAAGAATTCCGTAAAGATTTTGCCTGTTTAATGCATGTCCTGCCTTAACAATCAATCCCTTTTCACTTGCAAATTTCGCCCCTTCTTTAAGTCTTTGAAGTTCCTTTTCCCTTTTTTTACCCTTTGAAATTGCATAACTATTTGTATTCAATTCAACTGCATCAGCACCTGCCTCAAAACATTTTTCAATCTGGTTTTTATCAGGTTCAACAAATATACTAACTTTAATTTTTTTAGATTTAATTCTTTTTATTGCTTCCTTTACCCTTTCAAAATTCTTTATAACATCAAGCCCACCTTCTGTTGTTATTTCATTTTCTTTTTCAGGAACAAGAGTTATCCAGTCAGGTTTAACCTTTAATGCAAAATCTATCATATCAAGACATATCTCCATATTTAATTCTCCCTTTATAGCCCTTTTTAACTTAAAAACGTCCTCTTCCTTTATATGTCTTCTATCAATTCTTATATGGCATGTAATTCCTGATGCACCAAAATGCTCAGAAATTATTGCAGCAACAGAAGGGTCAGGAAATTTTTCCTTTCTTGCCTCCCTTAAAGTGGCAACATGGTCAACATTTACACTCAATCTTATAGGTTTCATAACTTTTAAATTATAAATTTTTCATTTGCAATTTTGCAATTTATATTTGCAATTTTGCAATTAAAATCTTTAAAATTTATCTGTAAATGAAAGAATTTTTTTCTGGCATAAAATTTTCATATAAAAAAGTAGAAGGTGAAAGGAGGTGAGTGATATGAAAACCATAAATAAAAGCAAAAAGGGGTTCACATTGATTGAACTCCTTATAGTGGTCGTAATCATAGGTATTCTTGCAGCAATCGCCATACCCAATTTCATATCAATGGTGGCAA
>JBDRZD010000008.1:24112-37033 GCA_039803745.1 Caldifarciminota bacterium | reverse complement strand
TTAAAACTCCTTGAATTTAAAAGCGTTTCTACAAATACTTTAGAATTAAAAAAAATAGTTATTTTTATTGAAGATATTTTTAAAGATAAAAAGGTTTATATTAAAAAATTTGAAGTAAATGAAAAACCTTCAATTTATATATCTTTTTATGATACCCTTGAACCCCGCATCCTTTTTTTGGGACATCTTGATGTTGTTCCTCCTGATAGTGAAGTTGGATGGAGTATAAAAGAAGAGGGAGATAGAATTTTTGCAAGAGGAGCAATGGATATGAAAGGAACTTGTGCTGTTTTAATAAAACTTTTTCTTGATTTAATAGAAGAAAAGAGAAATGGTAATTTTGCCTTGCTTTTTACAACTGATGAAGAAATTGGTGGAAAGGATGGAGTTGAATATATAGTAAATAAAGAAAATTTAAATCCTGAATTTGTTATAATTCCTGATGGTGGATTAAATTTTAATCCTGTTTTAGAAAGTAAAGGAGTTTTACATGTTGAAATAAGTGCAAAAGGAAAATCCTGTCACGGTTCAACACCATGGCTTGGTGAGAATGCGATAGAAAAACTTTTTGAAATATATAAAGAAATAAAAGAATTTGTTATAAAAGAAAGTGAAAATAAAATCTCTGAGCACTGGCATCCAACAGTTTCAATTGGTGTTATAAATGGTGGAGAAGCAGTCAATAAAGTCCCTGATAATGCCTTTATGCAAATTGATTTAAGGTTTCCTTATCCCTATTCTCTTAATTATTTTGAGAATAAAATAAAAGAAATTTTAAGTAAATATAAAGATACATCTTATAAAATTCTTTCAAAGGGAGAACCTGTTTATACTTCTTCTGAAAATGAGTATGTAAAAAAATTTATTCAGGTTTATGAAAAAGTTTTGGATAAAAAAATAAACTTTATAAAGGAGCATGGAGCAACTGATGGAAGATTTTTTGTAGAGAGAAATACACCTGTTTTAATAATATATCCTGTTGGAGGAGGGGTTCATTCAAAAGATGAATGGGTAAGTATTTCTTCTCTTGAAACTCTATTAAATTTATTTAAGGAGTTTTTAAAAGAATATGAGGAAAGTTAGGGTCTCTCTTCTTCAACTTTCAACAAGGCTTGGGAAAATTGATGAAAACTGTGAAAAAATCTTAAGGGGAATTGAAGAGGCAAGAAAAGAAAAGGCAGAAATTATAGTTACTCCTGAGATTGCAACACTTGGTTATGGTTCAGGAGATATATATCTTGATAAAGTGAGAGAAAATTTAGAGATGGTTAAAAAAATAAAAGAAAGGGTAAGGGATTTTTATTTAATTCTTGGTTATGTTGAGGAAGATAATAAGGGATTTTTTTATAATTCTGCTGCCTTAATTTATAATGGAGAAATAATAGGAAATTATAGAAAGGTTCAACTTGTAAATTATAGACTTTTTGATGAAAAGAGGTATTTTAAACCGGGAAACAGTATGCCTGTTTTTAAAACAAAATTTGGTAAAATTGGTATCCTTATATGTGAGGATGTATGGTTTCCTGAGCCACCAAGGGCAATGGCATTAAGGGGGGCAGAAGTTCTATTTGTTATAGGAGCATCACCCTTTGAAAGGAAAAAGGATGAGATATGGATAAATTATTTAAAGCAAAGAGTGTATGATAATATTTTACCAATTATTTTCTGTAATCAGGCAGGATGCCAGGATGGAATCGTTTATATGGGCTTCAGTATGTATATAAATGCAAGGGGTGAGATTGTTGCACAGGGCAAAATTGCTGAAGAAGAGATAATAACCTTTGATGTTGACCTTGATGAGTATAAAAGATTGAGGAGAAGGGATATAAGATTAAGGGAAGTAAGAAGGGAAATTATAGAGGATCTTTTAAGAGCTTTGGAGGAGATGGAAAATGAAAGAGATTAAATTTGAAAAAAGAGAACTCCCAATTATAGAAAAAATAATAGTTGAATCTATTAAAACAAGGGTTTTAAAGGCAAATGCAAAAGGTGGAATAGTTGCATTCTCAGGTGGTGTTGATTCATCACTTGTTTTATGCCTTTCAAAAAAGGCTTTGGATAAAAATTTGATTGCCTTAATAATGCCTGAAAAGGGGATAACACCGGAAAAGGATATTGAGGATGCATTAAAACTTGTTAATAAATTAAAAATTGATTACGAAATAATTGAAATAAATGATTTTGTTGAAAGTTTTTCAAAGGTTTTAAGAAGGGGGAAAAAAGAGGCAAAAGAATATTCTGTATACAATTCAAAACCAAGAATAAGGATGATAATAAATTATTTATATGCAAATACATTAAATTATATTGTTATAGGAACATCAAATAAAACAGAATTATTGTTGGGATATGGAACAAAATATGGAGACCTTGGAGCAGATATTTATCCAATAGGGGACTTATATAAAACGCAGGTATGGCAACTTGCAGAATATATGGGAATAGATGCTGAAATTGTTAAAAAAGTCCCTTCTGCTGGACTCTGGGTGGGGCAAACAGATGAGGAGGAAATAGGTTATACTTATGAGCAAATTGATTCTGTCCTTTATGCACTTGTTGATCTTGAACTTTCTGTAAGAGAAACATGTGAACTTTTAAATATTTCAGAAGAAGCAGTTTTAGACCTTTATTTAAGAATAGTTAAAAGTGAACATAAAAGGAAACCACCAACAATTACAAAGATTTCAAGAATGTGTCTTGATAAGGACTGGAAATATCCAGTTGAAAGAGAATGATAAAAGTTCTTGGAATAAATGGCTCACCGAGAAAGGATGGAAATACAAATCTTATGATTCAAACAGTTCTTGAATCTGCAAGAAAAGAAGGTGCTGAAACAAATATTATCCATTTAGTTGACTATCCAATTCCTTATTGTTTGGGATGCTATTCAAAGGATAAAAAACTATGCAATCCCGAAGTTTTTAAAGAAATGCTTCCAAAAGTCTACGAAGAGTTAATTTCTTCTCATGCTTATGTTTTTGGAACACCTGTTTATTGGTTCAGTATTTCAGGTCTTATGAAAAATTTTATAGACCTTTTAACAGCCCTTGAAAATATTGAAAAAATTCTTGAAAATAAAATTGCCTCTTGCGTTATTTCAATGGAAGAGGATGGAGCAGTAAATGCCGCATCTCAAATCCTCATCCCTTTAAATTTTATGGGTATTTTAATTCCACCCTTTGCAATTACTTATGCACAGGGAAATCTTTTTTTGAATGAGGATAAAGAATTAATTTTAGAACTTGAAAATATTGGTAAAAACCTTGTTAAATTTGCGAGGATTTTGAATGAGAATAAAAAAATTAATACTTAAGGGATTTAAGTCTTTTCCAAATAAAACAGAAATTGTTTTCTCTCCAAAAATTACTGCATGTGTTGGTCCTAATGGTTGTGGAAAAACAAATATATTTGAAGGAATCCTTTTTGCACTCGGTGAGAAAAAACCGCAGAATTTAAGAGGAAATACCTGGGAAGATTTGATATTTTCTGGAAATGAAAAAATTCCAAGACTTCTTTCTGCAGAGGTTGCCATAATAATGGAGAAAGAAGAGGAAGAAATTGAAATAAGAAGAAAAATTTATAGAGACGGAAAAATAGAAAATTACATTAATGGAGAATATATATCCCATTTAAAATGGAATGATAAGATATATGAAATTTTCCCGCAGGGAAATTCCTATGCACTTATGAAAAATGAAGATATTGAAAAATTTATAATGGATGCACCAAGATATTTAAAGGAATTCATTCATTCAATGGCAGGGCTTGAACTTTTTGAAAAAAAGAAAGATACATTAAAAAGAAGGCTTTTAAGAGTTGAAAGGGAAATAGAGAGATTGGAAGATATATTAAATTTAAAAGAAAAAAGATTGGATGAATTGCAAAAAGAAGTTTTTAGATTGAAAAATTACTGGAATATAAAAGAGAGAATAAATGCACTGGAAAAAGAGAAAATTTCAATAAATTATTTCTACCTTAAAAGGGAAATCCAAAAAAGGGAAAGGGAAAGGGAAAATTTCTTGAAAGAGATGGAAATCTATAGGGAAAAAGAAAAAGATTATGAAAAAGTTTTAATGGATATTAAGAAAGAAGTTTCAACAATAGATGAAAAAATTAAGGAATTGGAGGAAAAAGAAAAAGAATTAATTAAGAGAGAAAAAGAAATAACTGTTGAAAAGGTAAGAATTTTTGAAAGGAAAGATAATCTTCTTTTAAATAAAAATGAAATTGAAAAAAGAAGAGAAAATTTATCAGAAATTCTAAAAGAGATTGAAAAAGAAAGCATTTCTTTAAAAGAAGCTCAATTTAATGAAGAAGAATTTAAGAAAAAAGGGGAAATTCTTAAAGAAAGTGAAGAAGAATTAGAAAAAATTGAAAGGGAAAAAGAAGAAATTCAGGTGAAAAAAATTAATTTTGAAGAAAATATAAAAGTTTTAAAAAATAGAATTTTTGAAAATAATGAAAATATTTTAAAAGAAGAGGAAAAAGGAGAAATATTAAAGAAAGAAATAGAAAAATTACTGGAAGAAATAAAAGAAAAAGAAATTTTAAATGATGGAAACATAAAAAAACTTAAAGAAATTAATGAAAAATTGGAAAGAGTTGAAAAAAATATGGATGAAAAAAAGATAAATTTAAAGGGACTGGAAATGAGGCTCAAATATCTTGAAAAAGAAAGGGGGGTAGAAGAGAAGGATTTATTCTTCAAATTTATTAATATTGAAGACGAAAAGAATTTTATTTTTGAAAAAATATTTTATTACCCTGTTTTAAGCATAAAAGATATTAAAGAAAATAAAATTTTGAAAGATAATTTTCTAATAAAGGAAAAAATGGATGAATTCTTAAATTACAAAATTAAAAAAATTTCCTATGAAGATAGCATTGAAAAAATTCTTGAAAACTTTTCTTTTATTGATAAAGATAAAATTTATATTACAAAGGATAATTTCATTATAACAGATGGATTTATTGTAGAAAAAATAAAAAAAGAAAAATTTTTAAGAGAAAAAGAGATAAAGGAAATCAGGGATAAAATTGTTAAAGAAAACGAAGAATTAAATAAAATTTTAGAAGAATATAAAAATTTAAATGAAGAAAAAAATAATTTAAGAAAAATTCTTGAAGAAATTGATAAAACTTTAATTGAAAAGAAAAGGGAATTAAGGGTTAAGGAAACTGAATATGAAATAGTAAAAATGAACATAAAGAATTTTGAAAAAATAAAAGAAAGGGATGAAATAAATCTTAAAAAACTTGACGAAGAATTAAACATTTTAGAAGAAAATAATAAAAACTTAGAAAAAAAACTTATAGAAAAGAAAAAGTTAAGGGATAAAATTAAAAAAGATTATGAAAGAATGGAAAGGTTTAGATATTTAATGAAAACTTATGAAAGAACTTATAGAGAAATTGAAGAGATTGAAGAAAATGTAAAAAGAATAGATAAAGAAATCAGTATACTTACTCAAAAAAGTGAGGAAATTATAAGAAAAGAAGAAGAGGTTTTAAGATTAAAGGATGAAATTTTAAAAGAAAAAGAAAGGCTTTTAGAAGAAAAAAATAAATTAGAGGAAAAGAAGGAGGAAATTTTATTAAAAATTGAGGAAATAAGAAAAAAAATTGAATTTATAAAAGAGGAAACTGTCAGGATTGATGTAAAAATTGAGGCATTAAGGGAAAAATTATCAGAATTTGGTGAGAATATAGAAGAGAAGGTTCCTTCAAGGAGTATAAAAAAGGTTGAAGAGGAAATAGAAGTTTTTAAGAAAAGACTCTTTGAATTTCAAGATGTTAATCTTGCTGCTGAAAAAGAATATGAAAAGGAAAAGGAAGAATATGATAAAATAATAGAAAGTTTAAAGGATGTGAAAGAAGGAAAAAAGAAAATAGAAGAGGCAATAGGGGTTTTAGAGGAGGATGCAAAGAAAAGATTCTGGAGTTTATATAATGAATTTAAGAATAAATTAAAGGAAGTTGCAAAATTTTTATTAGAAGGTGATATATATATAGAACTTGAAAATCCCTCTGATCCTTTAAATTCCGAATTTTTGATAAGGGCAAGTCCTTATGGTAAAAGAATTAAAAGCTTGCCACTTCTTTCAGGAGGAGAAAGAGCCCTCCTTGCCCTTTGTATATTATTTTCCCTCTACACTGTAAATCCACTTCCCTTTTGCATCTTAGATGAAGTTGATGCTACCCTTGATGAGGCAAATACGCTTAAATTTGTGGAGTTTATAAAAAATCTTTCTTCAAAAACACAGTTCTTTATAATAACACATAATAAAAGAACAATGGAATCAGCTGATATACTCTATGGAGTCTCAATGGAAGATGGGGTTTCAAAGATATTTTCTCTTAAACTTGAAAATTTATAAAAATTTAATCTATTTTTTCTGCTAAATAATCTTTTAATCCTATTTGCTTAATCTCATCAATCTGTGTTTCAATCCAATCAATATGATTTTCCTCATCCTTTAAAATTTCCTCTAAAAGCATCTTTGTTCCATTATCATTTAATTCACAACAAATCTTTATTCCCTTATTATAAGCCATTATCGCATCCTTTTCTGCTTCAAGGTCATATTCCAGTTGTTTTTCAAAATCTTCACCTATATTTATCTTTTTAAGTTTTGTAACAATTGGTTTCCCTTCCAAAAATAAAATTCTTCCTATAAGTTTTTCAGCATGTTTCATTTCCTCAATTGCCCTTTTTTCAATTGCCTTATGGAGTTTTTCATATCCCCAGTTTGCACACATTTCTGAATGAACCATATATTGATTTATTGCGGTCAATTCATCTGCAAGAAGTTCATTCAACATTTCAATTATTTTTTCATTACCCTTCATTTTTTCCTCCTTTAAAAAGATTTTTCATTATAAAGTTTTCTTCAAATATTTTGCTAACATCAACCCTTTTACCCCATCCAAAATGTTCTTCACTTAAAAGATAGATTTTTTCAGGTTCAAATTCAAAAAAAGAAAATTCCTTTCTTTCTTTTAATATTTCCTTTAAATAGGGTAATCTATCTTTTGCTTTTGGAAATTTTTTTATATATATTTTCAATGCCTTAAAATTTTCTTTTCCCTTCAAAATTCTTGCCTTTCCTTCCATTTGTATTCCTCTTAAAGGCCTCAATTCCTTTGGATATATGCTGATTGCGACATTTTTATTTCTTAATATATTTTCAGCATGTCTTGTTGTTATTCTTGATAAAAAATAGAATTTGTTATTCCCATCCCAGGAATAAATAACAGGTGATATCCATGGCTTTTCATTAAAAGAAGTTGCAATAACCATTATCTTTTCATTTTCAAGAATTTCTTTTAAAACTTCTTTAATTTCTTTCATTTTAAAAATTATAATGGAAAAAGTTTGAAAAAATAAATTAAAATTCTTTATTATTAAACCATGAATATTTTGGAAAATATACTCATATATCTTCATATTATTTCAGCAACATTTTATGTTGGTGGAGATATTTTATTCCTTTTATTTGGAATAAGTATAAGATACATTTACAAAAACAATTCCCTCTTACCGGGTTTTAGAGCACTTGGAAGGATTTTTAGAATTGGAAGTTGGGTTTCTATATTTTTACTTTTTTCAACAGGAATTTTTCTTTTAATATATAGGTGGGGTGGAATTGATATAAATATGTTAATAAAATTAATCCTCTTTGGAATTCTAATCCCTTTAAAAATACTTCATGATTTTTATACTGCGCCAAAGGCCGCAATGGAAAAACCACCAGGGTTTTATTTTAAAATTACACTTTTTGTAGCAAGGGTAAATCTTTTAATCTTACTTTTAATAATATTTTTTTCAATGAGATTTGTGAGATAATTTTTTTCTGAAATTTATA
This sequence comes from Caldifarciminota bacterium, assembly GCA_039803745.1. GTDB lineage: Bacteria > Hydrothermota > Hydrothermia > Hydrothermales > Hydrothermaceae > JBDRZD01. The sequence goes on along the minus strand of JBDRZD010000008.1, from coordinate 29,168 downwards.
TAATCTTTTAATATTTTTTTATGATCAAATACAAGTTTATTAAAGGGAATTTTATTTATTTCAAAAACATATGCATTTTTTGCATCAGAACCTGCTTTGATTTCGCCTTCTGCTTTTAAAATAAAAACAAGGGACACTGTGTGAATTCTCGGATCTCTTTCAGGGCTTCCATAAAAATTTAAGAAACTTTTAATATTTGCCTTTAAACCAATCTCTTCTTCTATTTCCCTTAAAACTGCTTCTTCTGGTTTTTCTCCATAATTTACAAATCCACCTGGAAGAGCAAAACCATAAGGGGGGTTTTTTCTTTCAATTAAAACAATTCCCTTAAATTTTTTATTCTCATAAACTTCAACAATCCCATCTACAGTTAAAAAGGGAGTTTTTATCTTTTCTTCAATTATTATTCTTGAAATAAGATAATCAACCTTTTCCTCTATCTTATCTCTTATTTTTCTGAAAAATTCAATATCCTTTCCAGCAGGGTCTTCTATTTCCCAGTAAATCATATTCTTACCAAAATTAATTCCTTCAACCATATTTATAATATAATCAAAATCAGAAATATTGAATTCTTCTATACTTTTAGGTATATTTTTTGAAATATCAATACCTTTTTCTTTCATAACTTCTATTGCTAAGGGATGAACAAAAAAAGAAGGAGAAATTCCTGCACTTTTTACCTCAACATCTAATTTTTTTTCAAAAATTTTTTTCTTCATAAAACCTTCTGCCATCTGGCTTCTTGCAGAATTTGCAAGGCATATAAAAACAACTTTTTTCATATGTTTTTTTCACAATACTTTTTAATTGGACAAAAATTGCATTTGGGATTTTTCGGTAAGCATATTTTCTGACCAAGAGCAACAAATAAGAAATTTATTTTCTTTTTTAAATTCTCTGGAATTACCCTTTCAAGTTTTTCCTGAATCTTTTCTTTTTTCACAATCCCTATTCTTCTTGAAATTCTCGCAACATGTGTGTCAACAGCAATAACATTTTTATTAAAACCTTCTGATAAAACAATGTTTGCAACCTTTCTTCCTACACCAGGTAATTTTATAAGTTCATTAAAATTATCAGGAACATTACCATCATATTTTTTAACAATTATTTCTGAAATTTTTTTAATATTCTTTGCTTTAACTTTATAAAATCCAACTGGATAAATCATTTTCTCTATTTCTTTAATTTTCATATTCATAAAATCAGAAGGATTTTTAATTCTTTTTATTATCTCTTTTAAAACCCTTAATGTAATTTCATCCTTTGTTCTTGTTGAAAGAATTGCTCCAATTAAAATATGGAATTTATTTTTATTTGGGAGTTTTTTCAATTTTTTTATAGGTACATCCCATTTTTCATACTCTTTTTCAAGAATATTAATTATTTTTTCTATTTTTTCTTTCAATTTAAAATAAAAATGATGCCTCTTTGAAAATAAAACCCATTATAATTTTTGAGGGCAAAAAAACAATTGGATAGAATATGTTTAAACCTGGAATTGCATAAGAAACGAAAATTACCCCGAGTAATATAAAAGGAGAAAATCTTTCAATTTTTCTATATTTTAAATAATATTCATATGGTAAAATTGCTTCAAGAATATGAGAACCATCAAGAGGAAAAAGAGGAATTAGATTGAAAAAGGCAAAAAAGAGATTTAAAAAAGCAGTATATAAAAAAAGATAAAAAAGAATTTTCAAAAAAATATTTGAATAAAAAAAAGGATAAAAAAATTTTGCTAAAATCCCAAATAAGATACCAGAAATTATATTTGATAAAGGACCTGAAATTGCAACAATCCCCATATCTTTTCTTGGATTTTTAAAATAATAAGGATTTACAGGGACAGGCTTTGCCCATCCTATATGAGCAATTAAAAGAGCAACAAAACCAAAAGGGTCAATATGTTTTAAGGGGTTCAAACTAAGTCTTCCTGAATATTTTGCAGTTGGATCACCGAGTTTGAGTGCAGTAAAACCATGAAAAAATTCATGGATTGTCATTGCATAAAGAACACCAGGGAGGTATAAAAGGAATTCTCTCATTTATTTTCTATAAATTATCCTTCCCCTTGTCAAATCATAAGGAGAAAGTTCCATAACTACTCTATCTCCCACTTCTATTCTTATAAAATTTAATCTGAGTTTTCCTGAAAGATGGGCAAGAACAACAGGACCTTTGTCAAGTTTAACTCTAAACATTGTATTTGGCAATTTTTCAATAACAGTTCCCTCAAGCCTTATTACATCTTTTTTTGCCATTTAAACCTCTGTTAAAATTATTGGTTCTTCATCAACCAGGACGGTATGTTCAAAATGGGCGGACGGGGCTAAATCAACAGTTACTACTGTCCAGCCATCGTTTGAAATTTTAATTTTCCCTGAACCCATACTTACCATTGGTTCTATTGCTATAACCATACCCTTTTTAAGTGGAACTCCTCTACCTTTTTTACCAAAATTTGGAATAGCAGGTTCTTCATGAAGCTCATTCCCTATTCCATGACCTGAAAGTTCTTTTATCACTGAAAAACCATTGTATTCAACATGTGTTTGTATTGCATAAGAGATATCACCTACCCTGTTACCTATTTTTGCTTCTTTTACACCTTTATAAAGAGCCTCTTCCGCAACTTTAATAAGCCTTTCCTTGTCCTTTGGAAGGATATCAACTCCATAACTTCTTGCTCCATCACCATAATATCCATCTTTTCTTACACCAATATCTATTGATACAATTTCGCCACTTTTCAAAGGTCTTCCATTTGGTATTCCATGAACAACCTCTTCATCAATAGAAATACAGGAAGCAGCAGGAAATCCTTTATATCCCAAAAATGCAGGTTCAGCCTTGTATTTTCTTATCCAATTCTCAATCAACCTGTTTATCTCAAATTTCGTTATTCCTGGTTTAATATATCTTTCTATATTCAAAAGGCAATCCGCTACAATTTTACATGCTTCTTTTATCTTTTCAATTTCATTTCTTTTCTTTATTATTATCATAAAGAATTCTTTATATTTTCAAAAATTTTTTCTGGCTCTCCTTTTCCATCTATCTCTATTAATTTATCTTTATAATAATTGATTAACTTCTCAGTATCTTTTTTATAAACCTCAATCCTTTTCTTTATAACCTCTTCCTTATCATCATCTCTTAAAATGAGTTTAACATTACATATATCACAAATTTCATCATTCTTTGGTCTTTCAACCAAAAGATTATATATTCTCTTACACAAAGGACATACTCTTCTTGAAGAAAGTCTCTTTATTATCTCATCTTCATCCACATTTAAATAAAAAACTTTCTCAATCTTTAAAGATTTTTTTCTCAAAATTTCATCTAAACCCTTTGCTTGCTCAATCGTTCTTGGAAAACCATCAAGAATAAACCTTATCCCTTTTTTCAAATTTTTTTTTATTATTTTAAGCATGAGGTCATCCGGAACAAGAAGCCCCTTTTCCATATATTCTTTTGCAAACTTTCCAATTTTTGTATTTCTTTTTACTTCTTCTCTCAATATATCACCTGTTGAGATAAAAGAATAATTTAAAAATTCCGCAAGTTTTTTAGCCTGTGTTCCTTTTCCACTTCCCGGTGGTCCTATGAATATAAATCCCTTACCTTCTTCTACCATAAATTCTTCCCTTTTTAAGAAGTCCTTCAAACTGTCTCATTAAAAGGAAAGACTCAATCTGCTGAAGTGTATCAAGGGCAACCCCCACTATTATTAAAAGCCTTGTGCCACCAAAATAAAATGGAACATGCGACCATTTTATAAGATAAAATGGAAAAATTGCAACAAAAGCAAGATATAAACTCCCAGGAAATGTTATCCTTTTTAAAACCTTGTCAATGTATTCTGATGTCTTTTCACCGGGTCTTATACCCGGAATAAATCCACCATATCTTTGCAAATTCTCTGCCAAATCTTTTGGATTTAAAATTATTGCCGTATAATAATAAGTGAAAAATATTATTAAAAGTGCATAGGGAATATCATAAAAAGGATGACCTGGAATAAACCATTGATTGAAGGTTTCAGCCCATCTAAACCCGGGAAAGAAAGATGCAACTGTATTTGGAAATATCATAATACTCTGGGCAAATATAATTGGTATAACACCTGCTGTTATTACCCTTAAAGGAATATGAGTTGTCTGTCCCCCATATATTCTTCTTCCGATTATTCTTCTTGCATATTGAACCGGTATCTTTCTTGCTGCTATTGTCATAAATACTACGGATGCAGTAACTAAAAACATAATAGCAGCAACGAGTAGTGCCATGGGAATTGAAAGTGCACCTGTTCTTATAAGTTCTATTGTACTCGCAATTTCTTGAGGAACTGTATCAAGGGTTCCAACAAATATTAAAAGTGAAACACCATTTCCTATCCCCCTTTCTGTTATCTGTTCTCCAAGCCACATTGCAAATATTGCACCAGCAGTAAGTGTTAAAACTGTTGTAAACATAAAACCAGGACCAGGATGAGGAACAATGGGAAAACCAGAAGGTGATGTAAATCTTGTCAAAAGTGTTGCAACACCAAATGATTGAATTGCAGCAACAAGAACAGTTGCATATCTTGTGTACTGGGTTATCTTCCTTCTTCCTGCTTCACCTTCCTTTTGTAATTTTTCAAGGTATGGAATTACTGTAACAAGCAATTGAAATATTATTGATGCAGAAATATAAGGCATTACACCTGTTCCAAGGACAGATGCCCTTGAAAGTGCACCTCCTACAAAAAGGTCATATAAACCAAGAAAACTTCCCCTTAATTGTCTTGTAAAAAGTTCACCAAGTGCTTTTCCATCAATGCCCGGAATAGGAATATGTGTTCCAATCCTGTAAATTAAAATCATAAGAATTGTGAATAAGATTTTATCCCTTAAATCTTTTATTCTAAATACATTACTAATTTTTTCTACCGCGCTCATTTTTCTTCAATTATTTCTACCTTTCCTCCTGCCTTTTCAATTTTTTCTTTTGCAGAAGAAGAAATTGCATGAACTTTTAAAATAATTGGCTTATTTATTTCTCC
>JBDRZD010000008.1:0-23504 GCA_039803745.1 Caldifarciminota bacterium | reverse complement strand
TAAAGCATCCATAGTTGCCTTCATTAGATTTACTGCATTGTTTGAGCCGAGAGATTTTGTCAGAACATTCTCATAACCTGCAGCCTCTAATACACTTCTTACAGGTTGACATGCTATAAGCCCTGAACCAGGTGCAGCAGGTTTTAAAAGAACTTTTGAAGCACCACATTTTCCAATTACAGGATGCGGAATTGTTTTATTTATAACAATTACTTTTTTAATATTTTTCCTTGCTCTTCTCAAAGCCTTTTCAATAGCATCAGGTGTTTCAGCAGCCTTTCCGTGCCCCACTCCGATAGTTCCATTTCCATCACCCACAACAACCCATGCAGAAAACCTGAATTTCCTCCCACCTGCAACAACTTTTACAACCCTTTTTATTGTTACTATATTTTCTATTGGAAATACTTTTTCCTCTCTTTCTTCTAACATTTTTCTCCTTAATTGAGTTAAAATTAAGTTTTTAAGTATAATATAAAATAAAAATATTGTCAAATAAAAGGAGGTTTTATGAAAAAACTTTTATGGATATGTGGCATAATAGGAATAATCCATGCAGGATGGATTATAAAATTTGAAGAAAAGGAAAAAAATGAAAAGCCAGAAACAACAAATACTTATATTTCAAAAGGAATAATAGTTTTTGAAACAAAAGAAAATGTATTCATTTTTGACTTTAAAAAAGAAATCATAAGAATAATTGACCATGATGAAAAATCCTATGCTGAAGGAACTATTGACGAGTATATTTCTTTTATAGAAGGAATGCACTCAAGAATGATGAAAAAAATGGAAGAGATTCCACCTGAACAAAGAAAAATGATGGAAGAGATGATGAAAATGATGCAACCAAAAATAAATATAAAAAAACTGGATAGAAGCGAAAAAATACTGGGATATAATACAGAGGTTTATGAAGTTGAAGTAGAAACAGGGGGAATGTATCCTGTAAAAATGAAATCACAGAATTATATTTCACCTGACTTAAAATTTGTTCCATCAGAAATAAGTAAAGAGGATGCAGAAAAAATAAGCAAAAAATTTGAAAAAATAAAAGATAAATATGGATTTTCAAATATAATTGGAAAAATTGAAGAAGGCTTTACTTTAAAATCAATTTCCTATGATGAAAAAGGGGAAGAGATTTATAGAACCCAGGCAATTTCAATAAATAAAGGAGAAATACCCCCTTCATTAATTCAAATTCCAAAAGGATATGAAAAGGAAGAATTGAAAGATATATTTATGGAAGAATAATTTAAATTGCAGGTTCAAAAGATATTAAAAAAACTTTTAAACTATGAAAGTTTAAATTACAATGAATGTTATGAAGTCTTTGAGAAATTCTTAACAAAAAATTCTCCATCTTCACAGATTGCGGGATTTTTAATTGCTCTAAGGATGAAAGGAGAAAATAGCGAGGAACTTTTCGCATTATCAAAATGTATGAAAGATTATTCCAAAAAATTAGATATAAAAAATCATAAAGAAATAATTGACATATGCGGAACAGGAGGAGATTATTCAAATACAATTAATATAAGCACAATAGCATCCTTTATTTTATCAGCATGTGGGGTTTGTGTAGCAAAACATTCAAGTAAGAAAATGACGAGCACATGTGGAAGTGCAGATTTGCTTTCAAAGGCAGGTTATAATTTAAATACACCATTTGAAATAGTTAAAAAATCAATTGAGGAAGAAGGAATAGGATTTTTATATGCTCCTTTATATCATCCAATGGCAAGAAGAGTGGCAAAAATAAGAGCACAACTGGGTGTTATTACAACTTTTAATATAATTGGCGCACTTGCAAATCCTGTAAATATAACCCATAGACTTATGGGAGTAAATGAAAAAAGAATTCTAAAACCTGTAAGTGAGGCAATCAGGGAAATTGGTATAAAAAAGGCGCTTGTTTTAATGAGCAATGACGGTCTTGATGAAATATCAATATTTGATAAAACTTATGGAATTTTAATTGAAAATGAAAAATTAAAGGAAATTGAAATTTATCCCGAAGATTTTGGAATTAAAAGGGAAAAGAATATTGAAAGTATAAAGGTTAAGGGAAAAACAAATGCACTGAAAATGATGTTGGATATTCTTGAATGCAAAATACCAATTGATTCACCACCAATAAAGATTGTTCTTGCAAATGTAAGTGCAGCCCTTTATGTAATGAACAGGGTTAATGACTTTAAAGAAGGTTACGAATTTGCCAAGGAAACACTTTTATCAAAAAAAGCATTAGAAAAATTTAAGAGTTGGCTTAAAATTTCAAATTCCTGATTTTTTCGTATATTTTATAAAAAGGATTAATGAACCTATAAATATAAACTTCTTCTTTTTCACATCCAAAGCTTTCTTTAAAAAATGAAGTCCCGGAACTTCCTGAAGGAGTTAAACCAAAGGAAAATTTTTCAAAATTTTTTTGTTTGTAATACTTTATAATTTCACTGAAAATAAAGGATGATACACGATAAGAATAATAATCTGGATCTGTTCCCTGGATAAATGCAAGGGAAAAATTTTTATAAGGGTGCAAACATATAACAGCACTTTTAATTTTCCCGTCTATTTCTGCAACAAATCCATTTGCCCATTCAGGAAATAAATTCTTATATATGCTTGAAATTAAAGAAAATGGTAAGGAAGGAAATTTTTTGTATTTAATTCTCATAAGTTTTTCATATATTTTATAAAAATCAAAAAGATCCCTTTCTTCCATTTCTCTAAAGGAAACCCCCTTTCTCTTTGCCTGCCTTATTTGTTCTCTTAAAGATTTTTTATAATTTTTTTCAATCTCAAAAATTTCCTTTTTTAAATTTATATTATGATAAAAATTTTTTATTCTTATTAAATTTCTATTTTCCTCCAAGACTTTACAGAAATCAACGATTTCCATAAAAATAACAAATTTTAATTTTTTTATAATAAAATCAACATCAAACTTTAATTTGAAAATATACGGTGTAGTATAAGGTGAAAAATAAATGGAATAAAAAATTCCTTTTTTCTTATATCCAAATGGCATAATAATATTTTTATTTCTTATAAAACCAATTTTAAAATCTCTTATTCCTTCTTTAATGGTCTTATACCAGATATAATTACAAAAAAGAAAATTTTCCTCCTTTATACTTGAAATTATTTCTTCGTTTTCTTCAAGTATTATTTCCATTTTAAAAAATTATAATAAAATACTCTTATAAAATTCAACCTCTTTTTTCATGTTTTCAGAAAATTTTGGAATCTTTAAGGAAGTTCTAAAAGCATTTTCAGAAAGAGTTTTTAATAAATCTTTATTTTGAGCAAGATTTTTTATACAATTTATAAATTCTTCAATTTTATAAGGCTTTATTAAAAAACCATTTTCCCTATTTTTTATAATGGTATAGGGTGTTACATCAAAAGAAAGGACAGGCTTACCATAAGAAAAGGCTTCAACTACAGGTCTTGTAATATTTGCATGGGGAGTTGTATTTATAAGAATATCTATTGATGAATAAAATTTATACATCATAAAATAAGGAAGAGAACCTATATAAGTTAATTTTTCTCTCATCTTCTCCTTCAACTTCTCCAATTTTTTAACTCCACTTCCTTTTCCTGCCACTATTAAATGAATTCTATCCATATCTTTTATACCCTCACATATTTTTAAAAAATAATCAAAACCTCTGTCCTTTTCAAATCTTCCACAAAAACCAACATTTATAAAATTTTCTTTTTTATAAATGGGATCAAAAATTATTTCATCTGGTTTTGGTTGAATATTTATTAAAACCCTGTCAGAGGGAATTTTAAAAAAAGAAATTAATTTTTCTATCCCGGAACCATCGTCTTCCATAACATAATAATCAGCCCTTTTCTTAAAACAATTTAAAAAAATATGATATTTCCATCTTATCAAAAATTTATTCATATTTTTTAAATAGGGATTAAAGGGAATGCCAAAATGTTTATTCACAAGTTTTATATTCCTTTCTTTTGCAAATCTGTATCCTGCCTCATATAAATTGCTTGAAAAAACAATAATTATTTTATAATCTTTTTTCAATTTTTTTAAAAAATTAAAAACAATTTGATTTAAAATTTTATAATAAAAGCGAGCGGGTCTTTTAATTTTATAAGCAGGAATTCTTAAAAATCTAACCCTTTTTATACTATCATATTCTTTTTCACCAATATAAACCCATTCAACTTCTATATCATTTTTCAAAAATTCTTTTAAAAGATAATAATTGTTTGGGCTACCAAAAACATTTTCATCCCAGTCATATTCCCAGGGACTTAAAATTATTATCATTTTTTATCTTTAAACATTATATAAATTATACTCAAATAAATTAAAATCATTCCAATAAATAGATAAAGGGAATTTATGAAATCGGTAAAAAATGGTCTTGGTGAAATAGCAGTAAGAAAAATTCCTGAAATAAAAAGAAATTTGAAAATCATGTCTTCTTCATAAATTAAAGGCAGGAGAATAATTGTAATTGCTAAATAATGAAGCCAGAAAAGGGGAGAAATTAGAAAACCCGTAAATATTCCAAAAAAAATATTCTTGAATTCCTCTTTTTGTTTTGTCCATAAGTAAATTGTTATTATTAAAAAAAATAAACTCAGAATCCTTATAAAAATAATGAATTTTTCAGAAAGTAAATAAAGTTTATGGGAACTTACAAAAGGAGCAATGCTCAAAATTTTTGCTAAAAAGGACTGTAAGGAAATATTTTCACAGGAGAGAACTATATTTTTTGAATAAAATAAAAGATTTTGAATATAAAGAGTTAATATATTTTTACCAAAAATTAAAATTGGGAAAATTGAAAAAATAAAATAAAATAGAGAGGCAAAAATTAAAACTTTAAATCTTTTTTTGATTAAATAATAAAGAGGCAATAAGAAGAAAAACTGGGGTTTTAAAATAAGTCCAAAAGCAATAAAGAAACCCTTAAATTTTTCATCTTTAAAAGATAATAAAAGAGTAATTATAAAAATTGAAATTAAATCAAAAGCACCTGATAAAAATATCTCCCTTATAGGGAAATAGATCAATGAAAAGGATACAAAATTTAAATTGAAATTGTATTTTTTAAAAATTTTAAAAAGGAGGAAAATGTATAAAAATGTAAAAATAAACATTACAAATTTGTAGGGAATAAAAATTAAAGGATAAAAAAGAACATTAACAAAGGGATGATAAACTATCGGTATATCAAAAATTTCATCAGGCTTAAATCCTTCAAAATTTAACCAATTTTTAAACTCCTCTGAAAAAGAAACAGGAATTTTACAGAGTTCATTTTTAAAAGGAGAAAATAAAACTTTTGAAGTTAAAAATATAGACTTCAAATCACCCATTTCAAAATTAAAAATTCCTGAAAATAAACTTTTTAAGAATAAAATCAAGGCACAAAAGAAAAGGAAAAAAGAGAAATTTATCTTCTTTTCCATTTTTCTAAATAATTTTTTATATACTCAACCTCTGATTTATTGAGGGGTTTAAATATAAAGGAAAGGAGCACAAATAAAAGATAAAATAGAAAAATTGAAAAAAAAGTGTTTTTATAGAAAAGGAAAAAGATTAATGAAGTAAAGGATAAAATGGTTGATAAAGAGGAAATGAATACTTCTAAAAAAGTATCTTTAATTTTTTTTTCATATTTTGGCAAAAATAAAAAGTAATTTATAAAAAGAACAAGTGAAGTGGAAAAAACATAAAGTAAAGAAATACCAATAATACCAAAACATTTGATCAAAGGATAAGAAAAAATTAAAAAAGAAATAACCCAAAGAAGATCAGAATAAAAGAAATGGGTTATGTTTCCATAAGATCTATAAAGTAAAAGATAAGGTGAATAAAGGGCATTTATAAAAATTCTGAATAAAAGAATTAAAAGAACAGGATAAGCCTTTGTATAAAAAGAATTAGTTATCAAAATTATAATATCTCTGCCAAATATTATAAATAGGAAGAAAAAATGTAAAGAGAAAATGGAAAGCATTTTCCTTAAAATATTAAAAGGAATAAAAACTTTCTCAAAATTTGGTATCTTTGCGGATATCTCAGGAGCCATTGCCTCCTCTGGATAATTGAGAATCTGTCTTACAGGTTGAATTATCTTTTTCATGGAAGTAAAAAGGGAAACATCTGTAAAGCCTGAAAAAAGAGCGATTATGATTCTATCCATATAATCAAAAAATGGTGACAAAAAATGAAGTAAAAATGAAATTTTCCAAAAACCCTTAATTTCTTCAAAAACATTTAAAAATCTCTTAAGGTTAAATTTTTTAAACGGAAAAAATAAAAATAAACCAAAAAAAATGGTAATGATTAAAGAAGAAGATTGCAGAATAAAAATTTTTTCCACTGTTAATTTCTTACGGATAAAAAAAATAGAAAGGGAAAATAAAAAAAGGTATAAAAAATTAATAATAAAAGAGTATTCCATCTTTCTAAAGGAATTAAAAATTGAGTTTTGAATTGAAAGGAAAGATAACAAAAAGGTTGTGAGAACTGAAAGGAGCACTAAATTCTTTGTTCCAAATCTTAGAGAATTTATTATAAAAATGGAGAATAACAAAATAGAAAAATAAAAGAATATAAAAAAGTTAATTAAAGAAAATATTTTTTCATTCTCTTTTTTTTCTTCCCAATAAGGTATAAATCTTGTAAAAACAAAAGGTAATCCCATTATAAGAATTTGAGAAAATATAAGGGAACCGCCTAAATAGGTGAAATAGACTCCTACTTTTTCAGGATTTAAAGAATTGGTAAGAATTTTGAGAATAAAAAAATTTAATAGAAGATTTAAAAAATAGGAAATTATTAAAAAAAATAAATTTTTTATATACCTCAATTTGTTCTTTCTTTTTTCAGAGCAAGAACCGACTCATAAGGAATTAAAATCTTACCTATTTCCTTTTTACTATCGTGGTTAAATCCATGAAAATCACTTCCACCTGTTTTTAAAAATTTATTTTTCTCAACAAATTCTAAAAGTTCTTCTAAATATTTTTCATTATCAGGATGCCATACCTCAATACCTTTTAATCCGTAATTTTTTAAAAATAAAAAATATTCTAAATCATAATATTGACCGGGATGAGCAAGAATGGGTATACCTTTACTTTTTATAATTATATCAATTCCTTCTTTTACTCCAATTTTATATTTAGGAACATAGGCAGGAGATGAATAACCTATGTATTTCTCAAAGGCGTCATCTATATTTTCTGCATATCCCTTTTTAACAAGAACCCTTGCAACATGTGGTCTTCCTATTGCATGGGCATTATTACTTTCTTTAAAAATTTCCTCTGCTTCAATTTTTATTCCCATTTTTTTTAAATTTTCTACTATTTTATAAATCCTTCTTATCCTTTCTTCCCTGAATATTTTTAAATAATCAAAAAGAGGACTGCCCTCATTATTCACATAATAACCCAAAAGATGTATATCTTTATTTTCCTCTCTCACTGATAATTCCACGGCAGGGATTATCTCAATACCTATTTTAATATCCTTTATTTCTTCAAAACCTTTCATTGTATCATGATCTGCAATTGCAATTATGTCAAATCCAATTCTCTTACATAAAAGAATCAAATCATAAGGAGAAAGCTCCCCATCTGATGCACTTGTATGAAGATGAAGATCTATTCTCATTGATTTCCTTTCCCTGAAAGTTTAATTTTTCTTGCGAGTTGAATTATTTTTTCTTTAAGTTCCTTATAAGTTGGATCTTTTTCGTATAAAATTTTATAATATTTAATGGCTTCTCTAAAATTATCAATTGCTTCATATGCTTTCCCAAGTTCATAGTATACTGCCCTTTCTATTTCTTCATTTTCTGTTTTGATATTCAAAGCATTCAATAAATTCTCTATTGCCATATCATATCTTTTTATTTGAGCAAATATTTGTCCAAGATAATAATATGCTTCTTTTTTTATCTTATCATCTCCTGCAAGTGCTTTTTTTAAATTATTAATTGCTTCATCAAAAAGACCTAACTCTTTCATTGCCATACCCACTTCTAATGCATAAACTGGGTCAACCTTTTCTGCATGAGTGTATATAGATTCTTTTATATGGTCAAATATTTCTTTTTCCTCTTTTTTCATAGAAATTTTCTCTTCTTTTTCGAGCTCTTTTCTTATCTCTTCTCCAAGATCAATAAAATTAGTTTCCGAAACAATTTCGACTTCCTCTATAATTTCCTCTTTCACCTTTTCTTCTTTTTTTTCTTCCTTTTCTTCTATAACTACTTTTTCTGTCTCAACCTTCTTCTCCAATTTTTCTAAAAGATCAGGAGCAAGTACCATGAGTCTTTCTCTTGCCTCTCTGCAATTAGGATCAGCCCTTTTCAAAATTTGAAAGTACCACATCTTCGCCTTTTCCTTATCCCCTCTTTCATAGAGGCAATTTGCGAGTTCAAGTAGTGATTCAACTAAAAGGTTTTTATCCTTCATCTGTTGTGCTATTTGAACAAGTTTCTGTCTTGCCTGGAGTTCAAGAGGAAAAAGATCAGCAATCTTTTTATACACCCTAATTGCATTCATAAGATCTTGATCCTTATAATACCCCTCAGCTGCGGTATAATAGTCCTTTAAAGCTTCATCTTTTTCTCCCAATTCTAAATATACATCACCCATTTCAACTATCTGCTCCCATCCTTTTGGTTTTATTTTCGGTTCAACTTCTTCTTTCTCTCTCTCCAAAACTTCTTTCTTTGGAAACTCTTCAACAGGAATTTCTTCTTTGGGAATATCCTCTTTTATTTCTTGTATTTCTTCAACCTTTTCTTCTTTTAATTCTTCTTTTAATTCTTCTTTTGGTTTTATAATGAATTCCCGAAATCCAACTTTCTCTCCTTTTAGCAAATCTTCAACTGAAACAAATTCTTTTTCTTCTTGATCTTCTTTTTCTCCTTTCTCTATTTCTTGAACTTCTTCAATCTCTATCTTTTCCTCACCTAAAATTATCTCTATCTCCTCCATCTTTTCTCTTATTTCCATTAACTTATCTTCTCTTCCAATTTTTTTATAATGCTCAAATATATCTCTATATATTTTCCATGCTTCTTTGGGGCGATTGTGAAGGAGATAGAGTTCAGCAACTTCTTTTTTAAGTAAAATATTTTCAGGAATTATTTGCATCAATTTTTTATAGACCTCAAAAGCCCTGTCAACTTCGCCTTTTTGATATACATAATCAGCATATTCATGAAGCACTTTAGCCGCTTCTGTTATCATGCCCCTTTGATAATAAGACTCCGCAAGATCAATTAAAAGCTCTTTCTTTGTTGGTTCTATTTCAAGTATTTTTTTATATAAGGGAATTAAATAAGAATGGGCATCATGTTTTTTATAGCCTTCCATTGCTTTTAAATAATATTCAAGAGCTTCCTTTTTGTTCCCAAGTTTTTTATGTAATTCCCCTATCCTCTGATAAATACTTTCGTCAATTGCGTCAGGATAATTTAAAAGTTTCTGAAGTTCTTGGAGAGCTTGCTTATAAAGTCCCTGTGCCTGATACTCGGCTGCCTTTTTCTTTATTTCAAGTATCTCTTTACTTTCCCTCATTTAATTCCTCTCATATTAGCAACCTTTTCTATTATCTCCTCGTTTACTTTTTCCTTCTTTTCAAGATAAGCCTCCAAAAGAGCAGAATCACATATTATATTTATAACCCTCGGGATACCACGAGAATATAGAGCAATTTTCTCTATCGCTTTTTTTGTGAAAATCTCCTTTACCCCGCCACATTTTTCTATCCTAAAATTTATATAATTTTCAATCTCATCTTTTGGGATTTCGCTTAATTCTGCCCATATTGCAATTCTCTGATAAAAAGGAGTATAAGTTTTTAAATTTTGGGCAAGGTCTTTTGAGCCTACAAGAACGAGATGAAATACCTTTTCTATCCCGGCTTCAAGGTTTAATAAATTCCTTAAATCTTCCATCACTTCTTTATTCTTTATTTTATCGGCTTCATCTATAAGAAGAACCATCTTCTCGTTTCTTTCCTCATATTTTTCCATAATTTTTTTAACAAGAAGAGGAAAAATATCGTTCTCTTTTCCTTCAATTCCATAAAAATTAAGCAATTTTTTCAAAAACCATTTTCTATCGAATTCAGAATGGGCACATATAATAAGGAGAGGTTCATAACTTTTATTTTCATAAAGATTCAAGAGAATTTTTCTCAAAAGTATGCTTTTCCCTGTTCCAGCATCTCCTGTAATTGCAACAGCACCTCTATTATTTTCAATTGAAAAAATAACCCTTAAAAGAGCCTCTGAATGTGGTTTTGATTCATAGAAAAGTTTAGGGTCTGGAATCATAGAAAAAGGATCTTGCTTTAATCCAAAATATTCATATATTTTCATCTTTTTCCTCCTAATAAATAATTATAATTCTCTCATTAAATCCCTTTCTTTCTTCTTTAGGGCTTTCCTGGGAAATTTCCTGAATAACCTCAACTTCTTCAACAGCTTCTTCAATTACTTCTTCCTCTGGCACCATTATAACCTCTTCACCCTTAATTTTTCTAAGTCTTTCTTCTATATCCATGAAATCAGGATTTTTTTCATATATTCCACTCAAAATTTCAAGAGCGGAATTTATATCACCAAGTTTTTCATAAGAAATCGCTTTGAAATATTTCAAAATATCCTCTCTTGCTAAATCAAGGGCTTCTATTTCAATAATTTTTTCATATTCTCCTGTTTCATAAAGAGAATAAAGGTAATATTCTATAAATTTATCAATAGAGATGTTCTTTTTCAGAATGCTTTCAAAAATGCGAATTGATTCATTGTGCAAAAGAGAAGAGGAAAAAATTGCACCTATTCTTTTCAAATTTTCAATATCTTCTTGAACAATTTCATCCAATCTTTTTTGTAGTGAAGAAAAAATTTCATCATAATTAATTTCTGTCTTTACTGTTGGTGGATTTTCTATAAACTCCTCAACTTTTTCTATTCTTTCATCAGGGATACCAAGATTTTTCATTTTAGTAATAATTTCTTTGCATTTTTCAAAATCATTTCTTTCTACACAAAATCCATATATTGAGCTCAAATACTCATTTAAGGCTTCTTCCTTTGAACCTATGTTATCTAAAAGTTCTGCAAGTTCTAAGGTTCCTTCTGGTTCAAGTTTTCTTTCTTCTATTCCTTCTATTTTGATTATATCCTTAAGTTTCTGGATATCAACTCCTCCACCAAAAAATCTTTTCAAATTAATAACATTTTCTTTATCCCCTTTTTTTTCATATTCAGAAATGGCTTTTTTTAAATTTTCTTCTCCCTCTCCAAAGTTTGAAAGAAAATAAAATAAAAACTCATTCTTAATGCTTTCTTCTTTAAACAGACTTTCAATGAATTTGATACCCTCTTCCTTCTTTCTTGAATTCAAAAGCCCTTTAAAGTAATTGATGAATACATTTTTGAATTCCTCTTTAAGTCCATATTTTAAAGAAATATCACAAATTGGAACATTTACAGATAGGTTTTCTCCTTCTATTTTTTTTATTTTTAAAAAAATAGGTAAAAGTTCAATTTCTTCTTTTTTATCCTTGCTGATTTTAAGTGATTTTTTATAGTTTTCAAGAGCTTTTTCCTCTTCACCTGTTTCGAGGTATATATCACCTAAAAGCTGGTATAAATTAGGATTTTCAGGGTCTTCCTCAATTTCCCTTTGAAGAAGATTCTTTGCCTTTTCAAAATCCCTCTCTCTTAGAAATTTATATATTTTATTTTTAAAAAACATCTCTATTTCCATTTTTACCTCCTATTACATAATTTTTTCTCACTTTTAGATTTTTATTATACCAAAAAAATTAAAATTCTTCAAGTATCCTTATAAATAATTTTTCCCTTTTTAATAATAACTTTTTTAAAATTATAATCAAAATTATAAAAAAGGTAATGAATGTCAGGAATTTTGAAAAGGATAATATCTGCCTGTTTTCCTTCTTCTATGCTTCCCAAAATGTTTTCTCTTTTTATTGCCCTCGCAGCATTTAAAGTAATACCAAGAATAACATCCTTTATTTCCATTTTCATTATAAAAAGGGCTAACTTTGCAGGAGTTAAAAGGGAAAAACAAGGAGAAGTACCCGGATTATGGTCTGTTGCAATTGCTATTTTTACTCCTTCATTTTTTATCTTTTTTGTATCAGCAAATTTTTTTCTTAAAAAGAAAGAGGTTGCAGGTAATAGAACTGCAATAACATCTTTTTCTTTCATCTTTTTTATTCCTCTTATGCTTGAGTGAACCATATGTTCACAGGAAACAGCACCTATCTCACCTGCAAGATAGGCACCTTTTGAATCGGAAATTTCATCTGCATGGATTTTTGGCAAAAGCCCAAATTCCTTTGCTTTTTCACATATTCTTTTACTCTGAGAATAGGTAAAAACTCCTTTTTCACAAAAAACATCGCAGAATTCTGCATATTCCTTTGCCATTGGGATACCTTCATTTATTATCTCTTCAACATATTTATTCTTTGAATACCCTTTAGGAATAGCATGAGCCCCCATATAGGTTATTACAATATCTTGGATAGATTTTTCTTTAATTTTATTTAAAATTTTAAGAAGCCTTTCCTCATCCTTTAATGAAAGACCATATCCTGTTTTTATCTCACAGGTAGTAGTACCTTCTTTTATTAAAATATTAAGTCTTTCAAGAATTAAATTTTCAATTTCCTCATCACTTGCCATTTTCGTATCATTCACAGTTTTAAGAATCCCGCCTCCTTTTTTAAGAATTTCAAGATATGAAATCCCTTGGAGTTTTAATTTAAATTCCTCCAATCTATCACCTGCATATATCAAGTGGGTATGGGAATCAATAAAACCGGGAAGAGAGATATAATCACTTGCATCAAAAACCTCTATCCCCTCCTCTTCCTTTATCTTTCCTATTTTTTTGATTTTCCCATTCTCAATATAAATTGAAGAATTTTCAAGTATATTAAATTCATCATCACATACATAAATTTTTCTTACATTTTTAAGAATTAACTTCATTTTGAAGAAAATATTATAAAGGATTATAATTAAAAGATGAAAAGAATTTTAGAAAATATTTTTAATTTTTTCTTCCCTCATTTATGTCCTTTATGTGAAAAAGAAATTGAAAAAGATGAAATTATATGTAATGAATGTTTTGAAGAAACAATGAGATCTCTTATAAAAGAACCCTTTTGTAGAAAATGTGGAAAAGAAAAAAAATACAACCATAAATGTGAAAAAAAATTTGAGTTTGACGAAATAATATCCATATTCCATTATAGAGGTAAAATTTTAGATTTAATCCATAATTATAAATATAAAAGGATAAAGAAAATTTCAAAAATTTTAATTCCTCTTTTAAAGGAGAGAATAGAAAAAATAGATGAAAAATTTGATCTTATTCTTTCGGTTCCCCTTCACCCTGCAAGGAAAAGAGAAAGGGGATTTGATCAGAATGAAATATTCTGCAGGGAAATTTCAGAAAGACTTAAAATCCCTTATATAAAAGATGGTATCTTCAGAATAAAATACACAAAGCCACAGGCAAAGATTAAAGATGAAAAAGAAAGAATGAATAATATAAAAGGGGTTTTTAAAACAAAAATTGATTTTAAAGATAAGAAAGTAATAATATTTGATGATGTTGTCACAACAGGAGCCACTTTGAATGAGATTTCTAATCTTTTAAAGGAAAGGGGCGTTATGAAAATACTTGCTTTGACAATTGCAATTGCATGAAGGAAATAGAGAAAATAAGAGAAAAAAAGAAGAATATAAGGGAAAGGATATGGAAACTTCTTGAAGAGAAAAATGTTGCTGTATTTCCGGGTGCATGGGGTAGAATACCAAATTTTAAAGATGCTGAAAAATGTATAAGATTCTTAGAAGAAGTTCCTGAATGGAAAAAGGCAAAATTTATAAAATCAAATCCTGATTCGCCGCAAAAACATATAAGGGAAAAGGCATTAAAAGAAGGGAAAATAGTTTATATGGCTTTTCCAAGATTAAGGGAATTAAAATGTTTTATAAAAATTGATCCTGAAAAAATAAAAGATGTATCATTTGCTTCAACAATAAAAGGGGCATTTAAACTTGGGGAAAAAGTTCATCCAAAGGAAATTAAAAGAATAGATTTAATAATTGCAGGTTCTGTTGCAGTAAATTTAAATGGAAAAAGAATCGGGAAGGGAGGAGGATATTCTGATTTAGAGTATGCGATAGGAAGAAATTTTGGATTTATTGATGAAAATACAAAGATAATTACAAGTGTTCATCCTTTACAAATAATAGATGAAGATATTCCATTTTTACCACATGATATACCTGTTGATTATATAATAACACCTTTTAATTTATATAAAATAGAAATTAAACTCCAAAAACCAAAGGGAATATTATGGGAATTCCTTGATGACGAAAAAATTGAAAATATACCAATTTTAAAAGAGATTAAAAACCTTCAAAATATTTGAAATTCCGAGTATTAAAATGATTATTCCAATCAAAGTTTTCAAATTTTTTTCAGGTGTTTTTTTAACAAATAGTGCTGAAAAAGGAACAGATAGAACACTTCCTATAAGAAGGGGAATACCTATTTTAAAATCTATACCTTTCCCTAAAAAAACATAAATTAAAATAGATATAAAACATATGATTCCTTCTGCAAGGGAGGTTGTCCCTATTGAACTTTTTGCAGAGCGACCTGAAATAATCTGACCTCCGGCAACAAGCGGACCATATCCACCTGCTGAAATGCCTTTATTGAATCCACTTAAAAGCGCAATGAATAAAAATGTTCTCCAATTAAAAACAATTTTTTTATTCAAATTTATAAGAATATAAATTCCTATTCCTGTTACCATAAAAGCAATATAAAAAGTTACGAATTTTTTTGGAAGTTTTATTGAAATTAAAGAAGCAAAGATTGCTCCTATTACTCCAAAAATTATAAGAAAATAACTAACCTTTGCATCAAAAGATTTTGGAACATAACCAAGTCCCGAAAGCCTTTTTAAAACCTTTTCATCCCTTCTAAAATCAAACTTTACATTACCCAATTTATGATGAAATATGCCTGCTAAAATTCCTGTTATAAATTCTGAGAATAAAACGCAAGGAACAACTTTTGAAGGAGGAAAACCCAAAAGAATTAAAAGAGGAGTTAATTCAGTTCCATAACCCATTCCTATTGAACTATCAATAAACTCAAAAAGGAACGAACAAAAAACCAAAATTAAATTTTTCATAATACTCTAATTATACTCTAATTGGAGTACAAAATGTCAAACAAATTAAACAAATTTTTATAATTATAGATAGCCTAAATTCTTAAGTCTTTCTCTTATTTTTTGAATCTCCTCTTTTGTCAATTCTTCTTTACTCTCCTCTTTTATTGAAACAAGGTCTCTTAAAACATAAACAATGAATTCATTAACACTTGAAAATCCTGTTCCTTCAATAATTTTTTTTAATTTATTATAAAGGGGTCTTGGAATTTTTATTGTAACTTTATCTCTCATAAATTTTTATGCCGGGAGGGGGACTTGAACCCCCATGGGATTTTCTCCCAGCGGATTTTGAATCCGCCGCGTCTGCCTGATTCCGCCATCCCGGCAGAAGTTTTAGTATTTAAATATTAAAGTATAACAAAATTTTATTTCAATTTGAAACTTTTTTATCTTTTTCTTCGTATTTAATATTAAATGAATTGTGAAATAATAGAACAAAAAATAATCGAGCTTCTTGAAGGGGAAAAACTTCCTGAAGAAATACTAATTCATATTGAAAAATGCCATTCTTGCAGGGATTTTTATAATTATATAGTTGAATTAAAAAATGAAATAAATAAAATTGAAAAATTTGAACCTTCTTTAAACTTTGAAGAAAAAATAATATATTTAATTTTAAAAGAACCAATTTATTTAAGAGTTTCCGCTTTTTCATTATCCCTTTTTATCTTTTTAGTGGCTTTATTTTTATTATATTCTTTTAAAAAATTTTTACCTTCTTTTATCATATTTTTATCCAAAATAATATCTTTGTTTAAAATTTTTTCTTCTATCTTTGAATTTAAAATATTTTATGTAATTACTCCGATCATTTTTACCTTCATTATAACCAATACAATTCTTTTATTCATTTTAATTTATTTATTTAAAAAATTTGCTTTAAAGGAGGTGAAATTATGAAAAAATTTTTAATCCTGATTATAGGAGTATTTCTTTTAAATGCCTTTTATGTAAGAAAGGATGAAAAAATTGAAGAGGATATAAATGTTATAGGAGAAACACTTATAATTGAAGGAGAAGTAAAAGGAGATGTTGCAGTAATAAATGGGGATCTTGAGTTATATGGCAGAATTGATGGTAATGTGGCAGTTATTGGTGGAAATGCAAATTTATATTCCGGTTCTTATATAAGAGGAAGTTTGGCAGTTGTTGGGGGAAAAATAAATAGAGAAAAAGATGTGGAAATTGAAGGGGAAATTTCACAGATTTATCTTGGACCATTAAATATCTTTTTCAAACTCATCCCCCATAAAGGTAAGGTTCCAGCAAAAACTGAAATTAAGGAAGAAAAAATAAAAATTAAAGAAGGAAAAAAATATATAATGCCTATTCTTATTTTTATCTGGGGAACTTCTCTTTCTTTAATAATTCTTTTAATTTCACTTATATTTCCTCAGGGTATTGAAAATATGGAAATGTTTATTGAAAAAAGAATGGGTATGTGTTTTCTTACAGGATTTTTAGTAGAAATACTTTTTTTTCCTGCTTTGATTTTCTTAATAATAAGTATTATAGGAATACTCCTTATCCCTCTTTTTATTATAGCATTTGTGCTTGCACTTTTAATATCCCTTGCTCCCTCATCTTTATTCATAGGCAAATTGATTAAGAAAAATGCTGATTTTTTGCCTTCACAAACCTATTTTCTTTCCTTTACAGGGTGTATAATTCTTTTTATAATTTTAATTTTAGGAAATCTTCTTAAAACAGGGAATACAATACTCGGGGTTTTTGGTTTTGTTATTACTTTGATAATCCTTTTTATATTATATCTTTATTTCACATTTGGCCTTGGTTCCATTATACTATCAAGACTTGGAACAAGAAAATTGTGAATGGAATTAAATGAGGAATATATTGAAAAACTTAGAAAAAAAGATGAAAATGCTGTAAGAATCTTTGTAAGAGAATATAAGATTCCTCTTTATAATTATATTTATAGAATTGTTTATAATAAAGAAGATGCGGAAGATTTACTCCAGGATACATTTTTAAAAATTTTTAAGAATATAAACAATATAGATTTTAAAAGGAATGCAAGGGCTTTCATTTTTAAAATAGCAAGGAACTGCTGTATTGATTTTTTGAGAAAAAAGAAAAAGGAAATGCCTTTTATTGAAGAAATTTACGAAAATAAAAATGATATTTATGAAAGAATGAGATTAAAGGGGAAAATTGAAAGTGCTCTTTTAAATTTAAAAGAAGAAGATAGAGAAATTATAATTTTAAAATATATTGAAAACTTTAAAATAAAAGAAATTTCAGAAATAATGGGAATTCAAGAAAATACTGTTAAAATAAAAATCTTCAGAGCGTTGAAAAAATTGAAATCCTATTTTTCTTGTGCCGGGGGCGGGATTTGAACCCGCACGGGCTTAAACCCGCATGGCCCTCAACCATGTGCGTCTGCCAATTCCGCCACCCCGGCAGAAGTAGGTTATAATATTAAAGAAAATTAAGCATTATTTTCAACTGAATTGATTTTAAAAATTAAAATCCTTAATATTATAAATTTAAAGGAGGGTTCAATGAAAAAAATATTAATGATTTTACTTTTAAATGGTATTCTTTTATCCCTTCCCTACTGGGATGAATATGATTTTATAAAATCAGGACAGGACTTAAAGGGGAAAGCGGTATTCCAATGGGAAATTAAAAGAGGCCAGCATAACTTTAAGACATGGAGTTATATACATGAACTTTTTCAAACAGCGAGTTTTTTAACAACCCTCCAAGTTTCTGATACAAATTCTCCCAATTTTGGCGGGATGATTGAAGGTGAAAATGCAATGAATATAATAGAAACTGATAACACTCAGGAAGCGATATGGGTATGGTCAAGATATATGGAATTAACAGGTGATACCATATATAAGAAAAATATAAGAAGGGCATGGATATACGTGAAAAATTTTCCTGCATGGAAAGAAGAAGGAACAACGGATTATTATAGAGTATGGAACTGTGGATTGGGTCTTTTTGCTGAGCAAAAATATAGAGAAGTAACCCAAGATACCTCTTATAAATGGTATGCAGATTCATGTATATTATACATTCTTACCCATGACCTTCCATTTACCGGAATTGACACATTTTATAAAAGGCTTCATCCAAAAGTTCAAAGTTTTGTCGCGGGTTGTCTTTATTTATATGCAAAAAGTATGAACGATTCTGCACTTATGGATTCAGCAATTGAAATGGCTATAAGGGTTAAAAATTGGGTTGAACAGGATCCAAATACAAGATTAAATGATGAAGTATGGGCTATGTCAGGTGGCACAGTTGTATGGGGATTATGCAATTCTATTTTCAAAGATGATAGTATATCAGGATATAACTGGTTAAATACATATATTCCTTTGATGAAATATTATCAGCCAACAGGTGAATGGAATAATTCATGGAATATATGGTATGCAAGGGCTTATGATGCATCAGCAAGAATTGCACAGAAACCTGATTGGGATTTGTTTCATCATGAATTAACAGATACCTTACTCATTCAGGATTTAGATAATGATGGAGGCGTTCCTCCAACAAAAGGAGGTCCTCCTACAGGAGACCATTCCTGGATATCCTCTTATATGGTATTTATGGGTTTTGAAAACTTAATGGATTCAATAAAGAATTATGATGTTGGAGTTGCAGAATTTTTATCCCCAAATCCGAATCTCCCCAGTGTTCCATACGATACGATTCCGTTAATTTTAAGAATTCCAAATTATGGGTTTCAATCAGTAAATTATTTCATACTTCACCTTGAATCCCCATTCACCTATGACACAACTCTTTCTATTTCCATGGGAGAAGAAAAAGAAGTATATTTAACTGATTGGATTCCTAACTCGCCCGGAAATTATAATTTTGAGGCATATACAATCTTTTCTTTAGATGAGAGGAACTCAAATGATACTTCAAAACTTTTATATGAAGTAAAACCTTATATAGTTTTACAGGGATGGATAAAAGATAGTGTTAATCAAAAGGGAATTAAAACAAAATTGGAAATAAGATTTTTAAATGGTAATTTTTATAAATATACAATGAGTGATACAAATGGATATTTTATTACATTTATTCCTGAATCAACATACACTTTAAGATTTTTACAGAAAATTCCATATCCTGAAATAACGATTGATTCAATTGAAATAAATTCTGATACATTCATCTATGTTAATACAGCACCTTCTCAGCTTCTTGTTATAAATAGAGACTCTTTGGGTAAATACAATGAATATTATAAAGAAGTTCTTGATTCTCTAAATTTAAGATACTGTATATGGGTGGTAAGGGATAGCGGGATTTTTAATTTTAGCAAAATAAATGAATTTGAAAATAGATTAATTTTGTGGTTTACAGGTGATAGTAAAATAAATACTGTTTCAACCAATGAGCAGGAAAGTTTAAAATTATTTCTTCAAGAAGGGGGAAAATTACTCATAACAGGACAGAATATAGGAGAAGATATAGGAAATACTTCTTTTTATACAAATTATTTACATGCAATATTCGTTGCTCCAACCCATATAGGTTCACTTGTTTTTCCAATCAACTCAGATAGCCTTGGCTCAAATTTTAAAAAGATTTCAACAATTGGTGCAGCAAATAATCAGAATTCAAAAGACATAATATTAAATGATTCATATTCCCATCTTTTTTTAACTTATGATACATTAAATATAAAAGGCGCTGGAATATGGTATAACGATATAAATTTTGGTTATAAAATTATATACTTTCCTTTCGGTTTAGAAGCAGTAAAAAATGTTTATAATCCGTCTTATTCTTCAAGATATGACATAATAAGAAAATGTCTTGAATGGCTTGGTATAGAGATAAAAGTTAAGGAAAAAACTTTACCACGCGGGGAAGAAAAAATTGTTTTTCCAAATATACTGAATGAAAATTCTGTAATACATTTAAAAAGAAATTCAAATTTTGAGAAAATAAGACTAATAGATATATGTGGAAGAAAAAGAGAGATAAGGATTATTCCTTATAAAGATGTCTTAAAAATTTTATTAAGGGAAAAAGAAGGAATCTATTTTCTCAAGTTAAAAGATAAAAAAGAAGGAACATTTAAATTAATAATAATTAAATGAGTTAATCACTTTTTCCAATCACATATAAAAACATTAGTCTGGTGAGGAGTTTTACCTTTTCTATTTGAACAGAAAACAAGTTTTTTACCATCATGAGAGAACATTGGAAATGAATCAAATCCTTCAAAATAGGTTATCCTTTCAAGGCCGGTTCCATCAGGTTTTATTATATATAAATCAAAATTTCTTGGTGATTCTAAATTTGCAGAAAATATTATATATTCTCCTGATGGATGCCACTGGGGTGCAAAGCATATTTTCTTAAAATTTGTTATTTTTCTTAAATTTTTACCATCCACATCAATTATAAATATTTCCATCCAGGGAGGTGAAACAACCCTCTTTTCTAAAAGTTCAATATATTCCCTTTTTTCCTCTTCTGTTTCAGGATAAAAGGCTCTAAAAACTATTTTCTTTCCATCAGGAGAAAACCAGGGACCTCCTTCATAACCAAATTCATTTATAACTTTTTTAACTTCTTTATTTGAAGGATCTAAAATATATATACCTATATCTCCTTCTCTAAAAGAAGTAAAAACAATTTTTCCATCCCTTGATATAACACCTTCTGCATCATATTCAGGATTATCTGTAAGCCTTTCTATTATTTCCCCTTCTCTTGTTGCAAGATATATATCATAATCAAAAATTGTCCAGTAATATCTTTTTAAATTAAGTTTTGGAACTTCGGGACATTCTTTTGAAATATGATGTGTTGATGAATATATTATTCTTTTGTTATCAGGGAAAAAATAAGAACAGGTTGTTCTTCCAAACCCTGTTGAAACAAGTTTTAAGTTTTTGCCCTTTATATCCATAATAAAAATCTGGTCACATTTAAACTCGTCTCTTGTGCTCTGAAATATCAAATATTTATCATCCCATGAAAAATATGCCTCTGCATTATCCCCTTCAAAGGTAAGTTGCCTTATATTTGATATATATCTTTCCTCGCCTTTAAAAATGATTTCTTTTGAGCATGAAAGAAAAATTAAACCTGAAAACATTAAAATTTTTTTACACATATTTACCTCCTATAGAAATCTTTCAAGTTCCTCAAAATTCTTTATTTCAAAATCCGGTTTTGGAAAATTATCCGGATATTTATATCCCTTTGGATTATAATAAATTGAGAAAATGCCTGCATTTTTTGCACCAACAATATCAAGTTCTGGTCTATCACCTATATGGACAACCTCACTTTTTAATATGTTAAAGTCATTAATTGCTCTTTCAAATATTTCTGGATGTGGCTTCCTTATTCCAACTTCACAGGAAAAATAAAAAGCATCAAAAAAATCAAAAATTTTATTTTCCTTTAATATCTCCCTTTCAACATTTGCACCGGGTGTATTTGAGATAATTATTATTTTTTTATTTTTTGACTTTGCCTTTTTTAAAAAATCAGCAATACCTTCTGAAATATTAAATCCTGCCTTTATTAAAAAATCTTCATAAATTTTAACAACCTTTTCAACCTTTTCATCATCAATCTCTATTTTTAAAGATAAGAGTATATCAGAAACTATCTTTTTTAATGTTATCTCCTTTGTCTCGTCATAGGATTTGTAAATTTCCCATATCTCATGGGATATATACTTTATTAAATCAGAATTTATCTCATATCCCCATTCTTTAAAAACTTTAGAAAGATAAAATGCCCTTTCTTTCCTCATATTTTCAACCTTTTCAGCATCTATCGGAACTATCGTATCCCAGTAATCAAAACTGAATAGTTTAAATTTCATAAGTTTTAAAGTGTAAAGATAAAAAGTTAAAAATTTCAAAAAAATGTATATTCTATAACAATTGCCTGAATTTGAAAAAATTTATCATCTCCACCCCCGAGGTGGAAGAAAACTTAGCCCCTTTATTTTTAATTTTCATTCCCTTTTAGTTGAATAAAGTTATGTTTAATTCCAATCTCTAACCCAAAATTTTGAAAATCCAAATTTTTTTGACTTTCTATATATATAGCCTTCATGTAAAATAAACCTTTATAAAAAATTCCAAAACCTGCAAGATTCCCTATTTCTGAAAAATCACTATCTCGTGGTTTAATCACTTCTCCAAAAATTTCAAAAATATAATGGGGACAAAAATTAAATTTTTTATTTATCCCTCCTCTAACCTCAAAAGATTTGTCTATATTATAAATTCTAAAAGGGAAATTAAGAATGCTTAATCTAAGATTTAAAGTTTTAGAAATAGGAGTTAACACTCCAATGTCACTTGCCCATAATATTTGGGGAAAATATTTAGAAGGCAAGAGGAGGGGCTCAATCAAAGGCAAAAGCAAGTAGTAAATTGATTTGAAACTACCACCATACTTGAAAAAATTATTTATTTTTGAAGCATAAGTAAAACTTAACATAAAATCCAATTTTCTTTTAAATTAAATAAATAAAGGTCACAAACTATATACCACTCTTCATTTGATAACCATTCAGTAGTGAATAAAAGTGTTTCTTTTAAGGTTTTTAAATTTAAACGATAAAAACCCCTTAATGCTGTATCACCATAACCTAAAAATATTAAAAAATTATCATCATGAGTAAATTCTAAGTCCCATACAAAAGGACAAACTGGATCAAATTCTTTAATTATATTTCCTGTTAATGTATTTATAAATATAATTTTATCTTCATCATTCAATCTAAACCCGGGGTCTTCACACATGCAATCTATTAGACCTTTTACATAAGCAATTTCGTCTCCTCTATGATTAAGAGTAAAAACTACTACACTATCTTCAACAATTTTATTTATTTTTTTATCATCTGTAGAAATAGAAACTAATAGACTTTTAATATGATAAGAAAACCACCTCCTCATTATACAATACACTTTTTCTCCATCCGGAGAAAAAAACAGGTGAAAAATAACTTCTTTCTTCTTGTGAAAGGAAAAGTTCAAGATTTGGATTCCTTTTAAATTTTTTCTCTTCTTCTGTAGGACATCTCCCACCTATCAAGATCCACATCATTTTTAAAATAAAATTATAAAAGATTTTTTAAAAAAGTCAAGTGCATATACGATTTATATACAATTTTTCAAAAAGTATTTAAGAG
>JBDRZD010000007.1:0-39893 GCA_039803745.1 Caldifarciminota bacterium | reverse complement strand
GATAAAATTTATCATATCCCTTTATTTTTAATGGCTTTATTTCTCCATTTATTTTTTTAATATAAACACCTTTTCCTTTTAAAACTTCTCCTATTTTTGTTATTTTTATATCTTTAAAATTTTTTATTTTTTCATAATCCTTTAAAGAAGTTGTAAAAATTAACTCGTATTCTTCACCTGAATTTATTGCATATTCAAAGGGATCTTTTATTTTTACTTCAAAGATTTCCTTTGCAACAGGAATTTTTTCTTCAAATATTATTATCTTTACATTACTTTCAAATGCTATATGATTGATATCCTTTGAAAGACCATCTGATATATCTATCATTGAATTTATCTTTATCTTTTTTAATATTTTCCTTATTTCTTTTAAATGGATTTTTGGATTATAGAATTTTTCAAGGGCAATCTCTTTAATTTTCTTTGAAACTCTTATTTTATTATTTAAAATATCAATTGCAAGATTTGAAAGACCCAAATCTCCTGTAACACATACAATATCATTCTCCTTTGCTCCTTTCCTTAAAATAAGATTTTCCCTTTCAACCTCTCCTATTAAAAAAACATCTGCAATTATTTTATCTTTATGAATTACTAAATCACCACCTGAAATAAAAAAATTGTATTCCTTTGAAACATCAAAAATAGCATCATAGAATTTTTTCAAATTTTTTATATTTTCTTTTGGAATCTTTAAATCAACATTCGCACATAGAGGCACTCCACCACAGGCAACAATATCTGATAATCCCCTTAAAATTAATTTTCTTCCAATCTTATATAAATCCATCCAATTCTTTTTAAAATGAATATCCTCACACAGTGAATCAGAAGTCAAAAGAATATATTTATCTTTTGAAGGCAGAATTGCTGCTGAATCATCTCCAATACCCATAACTATTCTTTTATTTTTTATTCTATATTTTTTCAAAAATCTTATGAATTCAAATTCATTTTTCATTTTCAAAATATTTTAAATATAAAAGAATTGCTTTGCCAACTTCTTCCAAAGAATTTTTTGATATATTGAAAGTGTCATCATAAACTGTATGCCAGAAAGGATAATCAAAATCTATTAAAAGAATTGTTTTTAATCCTTTTTCATTTAAAGGAATATGGTCATCAATTATTGAGTATTTCTCTATTGGAATAAAACTTTTTAAATCATTTTTATAAGCAATTTCAAAGAATTTATTTAAAATATCCTGTGCAAATTTTAGGGAATTTATCTCTTTATATATCTCAAGACTTTTATCACCTATCATATCAACTATTATTCCAAAATAATATTCTTCTGGATTAATTTTTTCTGAAAAAAATTTTGAACCATAGCAAGGGGCATTTCCATAATCTTCACCATCAAAAAATACAACCTCTATTCCAAAACTGAATTTTTTTAATGAATCCAAAATTGAAAGTAAAAGGGAAGTTCCAGAACCAGAATCATTTGCACCGGGAATCCCTGGATATGTATCATAATGGGTTCCAAGCAAAACCTTTTTCCCTTTGCCATAGTTTCCAATTATATTATAGAAAATCATATTATCTTTTTTAAACTCCTGAACTTTCACCTCATAACCTTTCTCTTTTAAAAAATTTATTATAAATTCTCTTGATTTTTTATGGGCAATTTCACCAGGGGTTCTTGGACCAAAAGAAATTATTCTTTTTAAGATATCAAATGAATCATCACCAATTGAATAAAGAATTAAAAGAATTAAAATCTTAATTTCTTTTCCTCCCCTTTTATTATCCTTTTTATATTTTCTCTGTGAAGAAAGAGAATAAAAAGGAAAACAAAAAATGTTAATATTTTAAAATATAAGGGAAATTTAGATAATACTATTAAAATTGAAAGTATAAAAATTGAAATTATTGAACCAATTGAAACAGTCTTTGTAAATATAATAATTAAAATAAAAAAAACGAAAGAAATTAAAAAATGGATAGGTGCTAAAACAATGTATGTCCCAAATGTGCATGAAACACTTTTACCACCTTTAAATTTCAAAAATGGGCTTGTTGCATGTCCTATTATTGATAGAATTCCTGTGATTGAAGCAATTAAAAAATCAAAATATTTTAAGGCAAAAAATGTGGGAATTAAAGATTTCAATACATCAAGAATACCTGTAATTATTCCAAGTTTTTTATCAAATCTAAAAACATTTGTTGCACCTATGTTTCCACTTCCAAATTTTCTTATGTCTTTTCCCTTTAATCTAACAATTATGTAACCAAAAGGAATTGCTCCTACTAAATAACCTATTAAAGGAAATAAAAATCTCATCTCCTTAACTTATTTAAAATTTTAATGGGACAGCCATAAAGCAAAAAATTTTCCCTTATCTTATTTTTTAAAAAATTTATATATTCTAAACTAGCTTCTTTTTTTGTTTCAATCACAAATGTATGGGGAAATTTTCCTGCATAATAGAAATCATAAAAGTATTCCCTTGGAGGAAATTTATTAAATATATTTTTAATGAACTCCTGAACTTCTTCTTTTTTAAAATCCCTTTTTAAATTCTTATAAACATTTTTAACCACACCTTCAATTATCTCTACTCCTTCACCTGTTAAAGCAGAAACTAAAATTTTTGGATAACCCCTTGCAGGTGGAAATACAATATCAAATTCTTCAAAAATCTTTTTTCTTTCTTCTTTTTTTAAAAGGTCAATCTTATTTAAGAGTATAATTATTCCCCTTCCTTCCTCTTCAAGAAGTGAAAAAATCTTTTTATCCATTTTTGTTAAACCTTCCTTTGCATCTATCAAAAGGAGTGCACAATCAGCCCATTTTATTGTTCTTTCAGTCTTTAAATAAGAATAATATTCTATTTCATCTTTATATCTTTTTTTTATCCCTGCAGTATCTATGAATATAAATTCTTCTTTTATTTTTTCAATAACATCCCTTGTTGTTCCTGGCATAGGCGCTACTATTGCTCTTTCCTCTCCAACAAGTAAATTAAAAAGAGAAGATTTTCCAACATTTGGTCTCCCAACTATTATAACTTTAATTTTTGACTTTTCCTCTTCTTTAAAAGGGACACCTTTTATTTCTATAATCCTTTCTAAAAGAGAATCAATACCTATCTTATGCTCTGCTGAAATAAAGAATATTTCATCTAAGCCAGTTTTATAAAATTCTTCATCAGGTGCTCTTTTTGATGAATCAATCTTATTAACAACACCTATTATCTTTTTCCCTTCTTTTCTAAGTCTTTTAAGTATTTCCTCATCATAGGGAGTAAAGCCATCTTTTGCATCCATAACAAATAAGAAAATATCAGCTTTTTTAAAGAATTCGTCTATCTTTTTATTTATCTCTTCTTTCAAAATATCATCAGAAAAAAGACCTCCTGTATCCACTAATAAAAATGATTTGTCTTTATAATTGATTATTTTTTCAATTGGATCTCTT
Source organism: Caldifarciminota bacterium (assembly GCA_039803745.1). Taxonomy (GTDB): domain Bacteria; phylum Hydrothermota; class Hydrothermia; order Hydrothermales; family Hydrothermaceae; genus JBDRZD01. Next base: position 36,463 of record JBDRZD010000007.1, on the reverse strand, counting down.
GTTATCCCTGGTCTTTTATGAAAAATTGAAAGATTTTTCTTTGCAATTCTATTAAAAATAGTTGATTTTCCAACATTAACCCTACCAACAATCAAAACAACTGGAATTTTATTTTTATCTTCCATACTTTTTATAATAAAGAGGGAAAATTATCTCTAAAAAATAAATTATTAAAAGATAATATTTTAAAATAAAAAGAGATGTATTTAAAATTATAAAAAGGATTGAAAGAAATGAAAGATTAAGAATTTCAAAAAAATCTTTTATTTTATAAAAATCTTTAAAAATATATAAAAATTTATTCTTTGCAATATAAAGAAAACCAGGATAAATATAAAAGAAAATGAAAATAAAAAATGAGAATAAAAAGAAAAATAACCTCAAGTAAGGGTTTATTTTAATAGGAAAAATTAGGAGTAAAATCGTATAAAAAGAAAGAGGAAATAATAAAAAGATAAAATAATATATTAAAAATTTTTTCATAAATAAAAATGCCCCGGGGAAAAGGAATTTTAGGCAACGAGTTTTTTTAGTTCTGAAGCAGGTCTAAATGCAGGAACCTTCTTTGCTGGAATCTTAATCTCTTCTCCTGTCCTTGGATTTCTCCCCTTTCTTGGTTTCTTTTTCTTTATTGTAAATGTTCCAAATCCAACAAGCCTTACTTCGCTTCCTTTCTTTAAAGAGGCTTTTATAGCCTCAATTGTTGCATCAAGTGCTGCTGATGCATCTTTCTTTGTCAAATTTGCCTTTTTTGCAATCTCATTTATAAGTTCTTGTTTATTCATCCTTCACCTCCTTTTTTTATATTTATTTTTAAATCCCCGGGGCAATCAAAATTTTCAAAGAATTAAACTATTATATTATACAATATTTTTAAAAATTTGTCAAGTGGAAAACCTTATTTTTCAAGGGTTTCAAAAGAGCGGGTTAAGGAAACATACTTGTTTCCTGGTAAAACATCAACTATCTTTTTCATCTGTAAAGAAAAAATTGTTGTATATATAAAAGATAAAGGCTTACCTGTAATTTCAATAATTTCTTCAATACTTTTTGGAATTTTAAGTAAATCCACTATCTCTTTCTCTTCCTCGGTTAAAATTATCTTTTTTTCCCTCTCCTTTATCCCAAAAAATGAAAGTATATCGTTTGGTGATGTTGTGCAATATGCTCCTTCTTTTATCAAATAATTTGTTCCTTCACTTTCTCTGCTATCAATAGGGCCTGGAATCGCAAATATTTCCTTTCCCTGAGAAATTCCCCATTCAACTGTTGAAAATGTCCCTGATTTTGAACTTGCTTCTATAACAAGTATTCCTTTTGAAAGAGCAGAGATTAATCTATTTCTAAAAGGAAAATTGTATTTATAAGGAGGAGTATCGGGAGCAAATTCAGTGATAATTGAACCATCTTTTTCAATTATTTTTGCAAATAATTTTTTATTTTCTGGTGGGTAAAGATATTTAAAACCACTACCAAGAATGCATATTGTTCTTCCATTCGCTTCAATACATCCCCTATGAACTTCTGTATCAATCCCCCTTGCCCCACCAGAAACTATACAAACTCCATTCTCTGCTAATTCCCTTGAAAAAATTCTTGCAATTTTCTTACCATAATGGCTTGGTTTTCTTGTTCCTATTATTGCAAATTTAAAACCATCAAATCTTTCATTGCCTATTCCAAATATAACAAGGGGAGGATTTTTAATCTCTAAAAATTCGTTTGGAAAATCTTTATCAAAAATTGTCTTTATCCACCATCCTCTTCTCTTGCATTCTTTTTCTATTTCCTCTGCCTTTTTTAAAAGATCTCTTTCAATTAATATTTCCTTTTTCCCATTTTTTATAATCTCAAGAAATTTTTCAGGATTATAATTTTTCTTTAAAATAAGAGAGATTAATTCTATTTTTTCCATTTTTCAATCTCCTCCTTTAAATTCTGAATATTTATTCCTTTTAAAGCAGATACGAAAAAAACTTTTTCTTTTATTTTTAAATCCTCTAAATCCTTGGGCACTTTTTGGAGAAGGTCAATTTTATTGAAAACTAAAATTTTTTCTTTATTTAAAATAAAGGGATTATATTCTTTAATTTCTGAAATTAAAATTTCGTAATCTTTTAAAGGAGAAGGAGAAGTTATATCAATTAAAAATATTAAGAAATTGCACCTCTCTATATGTCTTAAAAAATCAAGACCAAGACCCTTACCTTTATGGGCATCTTTAATAATACCCGGAATATCACATATTGTTATTCTTTTAAAATCTTTTGTTTCTAAAACTCCAAGGTTTGGTGTTAAAGTTGTAAATGGATAAGGTGCTATTTCTGGTTCTGCTTTTGTTAAAACTTTTAAAAGTGTTGATTTTCCAGAATTTGGGAATCCGACAATTCCTATATCTGCAAGTAATTTTAATTCAAGTATTAAAACTTTTTCTTCTCCCTTTTCACCTTCTTCCCTTATTCTTGGTGCCCTATTTGTAGGTGTTGCAAATGCTTTATTTCCTCTTCCACCCTTACCACCCCTTGCAACAATTATTTTTTCTCCTTCTTTTAATATCTCACCTATCTTAAGGTTTGTTTCAGCATCATAAATACATGTTCCAAGTGGAACAGGTAATAGCAAATCTTTTCCATCTTTACCTTTCATATTTTTCCCTTTTCCATCTTTTCCATCTTCTGCTTTAAATGATCTTCTATATTTAAAATCAAGAAGGGTCCACAAATTTTTATCTCCATAAAGAATTATATCTCCTCCTTTGCCTCCATCTCCTCCATCAGGTCCTCCCCTTGGAACATATTTTTCCCTTCTAAAACTTATACAACCATCTCCTCCATCTCCTGCCTTAACCTTTATCTTAACTTTGTCTATAAAAGGTATCTTTTTATCCAATTTTCTCTTTTATCTTTTCTATAATAAATTCAGGAACAAGACCTGTCAAATCTCCTTTTAAAAAGGCTATCTCTTTAACAAGTGAAGAGGATAAATAGGCATACTTTTCAGAGGGCAAAAGAAACACAACTTCAACCTCAGGATAAAGTTTTCTATTCATCCAAGCCATTTGAAATTCATATTCAAAATCCGAAACAGCCCTTATCCCTCTTATTATTGCCTTTGCATTCTTCTTTTTAACAAAATCAACAAGGAGTCCATCAATTTTTTCAACCTCTATATCTTTTTCATTCTTAAAGAAATTTTTTATTATTTCAACCCTCTCTTCAATTGTAAAGAGAAAATTCTTTGAAGATGGAGAACCTACTGCAACAATTACCTTACCAAAAAGCTTTTTTGCCCTTCTTATTATATCAATATGACCAAAAGTTAAGGGATCAAAACTTCCTGGATATACAACCGGTGAAATATGTAATTTTTGTTTCGCCATAAATTGCCTCCTTTAAAATAAAATTTTTAAAATCTTTAAATTCTATTTCCTTTCTTGTTTCTAAAATAAAAATCCCATCTTCTTTTAAAATATAAATTATTTTTTTAATTGAATCTTTTTTTAAAATAAATTTATAAGGTGGAGATGCGAAAATTATATCAAATTTATCTTTATTTAGAATTAAAAATTTTTTGAAATCCATTTTATAAATTTTTATTTTATCGAGGATACCGAGATTTTTGGCATTCTCCTCTATTATTTTAACACAATTTATATTTTCCTCAACAAATACACAGAATGAAGCCCCCCTTGAAATTGCCTCAAAACCAAAACTACCACTTCCTGCAAAAATATCAAGAACTTTTTTATCATAAATCTCTCCAATTGTATCAAAAATTGCCTTTCTCACTATACTTTGAGCAGGTCTTATCCCTTTTGGAGTTTTTAAAATTCTACCCTTTAAAAAACCACCACTTATTTTCATTTTTAAATTTTAATTTTTAATTTGAAAAAAAATCAATTATTTCCTTATAATCTAAATAATGTTTTTAATATTTTTAATAATTAATTTTAACATAATAAAGCTAAAAGAGCCTGAATTTAAAATAAAAGATGCAGGTGAATTTTTTTATTTAGAACTCAAAAATGGGAAAACAAGTTTTTCTTCTCCTGGTGAACCTGATATTCCATGGGAATTTATTTATATCCCGCTTAAAGATAACGAATATGCTGATGCTTATCTTAAAATAATCTCAAAAAAAGAAATAAATGCTCAAAAACCTTTAATACCTTTCCCATATGAAGAAGAAAGACCACCTTTTGTAAGATACGAAATGAATCTTGATAGTTACAAAAAATATCCGGATGAGAATCTTAAAAATTTTGGAATAGGTTCCAAAAGAAAAGAAAAATGTCTTGTTTTAGCGTATACTCCATTTATAGTTGAAAACGGAAAAGTTTATTTTATAGAGGATGCTGAAATAATTTTAAATAAAAAAGAAAAAAATAAAACTTTTGAAAACAAAAGTCATCTTGAATTCTTTAAAAGACCATTTTGGATAAAAATTAAGACAAAGGAAGAAGGGATATATAGGATTACTTATAAAGACTTGAAAGAAATAGGAATTGAGCCTTCAATTTATTCCTACGAAAATTTTATAATTTTTTCCTTATTTGGAGAAAGACTTAATCCATCAAGGGATAGTTTAGAACTTTTAAATCCTCTCCCTTATATTGTCCCATTTGTTTTTAAAGATAAAGATAATGATGGTTTTTTTACAAATGATGATACAATTCTTTTTTATTCTCCCTCTGTAAAAAAGAGAAGATGGGATGGAAGCTATTTTTCTTTTGAAGAAAACCCTTTCACTGATACAACTTATTTTTACCTTGCTCTTGAAGGGGGAGGTGGAAAATTAATGAAGGAAATAGATGTAAGTCCTATTTATTATGAAAAAATAAGAGATAAGGCAATAAGTTATGAAAGATATGAAAAGAATTTAATAAATCTTGGTAAAAGGGGATTAAGATGGATTGGGGAAGAACTCTCAAGAACATCATACCAGAATAAAAAATATTCATTTAATATGTTTTTAAGAAATATAGGAAATAAAAGGGGAAAATTAAAAATATGTATAGTTGTGATGAGGGGAAATCCAAATAGTATTTATACAAGATATGTATTAAACAAGGACACCATTGCTTATGTTCCATATTCTCCACCAAATTTAAATACTCCTTTTACAAGTATTTTTTCTGTTAATAATTTAAAAGAAAATAATAATTTTGAAATAATTATTGGGAAGGAAAATGACTATTACGATTATCTATATCTTGATTATTTTGAAATAGAATATGAAAAATTTTTAAAGGGTGATGAGATACACGCTTATGATACAACAAAGGGGAAAGTTCTTTATAAAATAGAAAGTGATGAAAAGGGATATTTAATTGATGTTACAGATTATAAAAATCCAAAATTTTTAAAGAACTTTTATTTTGCGAATGATACTATAAAATTTGTTTTGAAAAATGAAAATATAATAGAATTTTTCTTTTCAAAAAAACCAAAAAAACCATTAGAAATTTCAATTATCCAGAGTCTATGTGAATTAAGGGACACTTTAAATCAAGCGGATTATATAATAATAACACATAAAAAATTTGAAAGTATTCTTAAAAATTATGTAAATTATAGAAAAAACAATCTTTATTTTGGGGATTCCCTGATAAAAAATCCAAAAATTAAAATCGTTACAACTGATAAGATTTACAACGAATTTGGATTTGGCTCTCCTGAGTTTGTTTCAATAAGAAATTTTCTTGCTTATACTTTTTATTTCTGGAGAAAACCAGAGCCCTTATATGTTTTACTTGCAGGAAACGGAAACTATGACTTTAAATACAATATAGGTTTAAATAAAAATTTTGTTCCTTCAACTGAATGGGGAGAAGTTTTTGATGAAATTAGCCAAGGTTTTTATTCATATGATTTATATTATGTCCAGTTTGATCCCTCCCCATACGACCCTGCTGATATGATAATTGGAAGAATACCAGCAGAAAATGCTTACGAACTGGATAATTATTTAAAAAGGGTAATTGAATACGAAAAAGAAGAAAACAATTCTTTATGGAGAAATAGAATAATAGGGGTTGCAGATGACCATCTTATAAATCAAACTGCCTTCATTAATCAGGTAAAGGGAACTTTAAGATTTTTACCAAAAAGCGTTGACTTTAAAGAAATTTATACCTCTTTTTTCCTGAGTAAAGATGGAATAAGACCGCTTGCAAGGGTAAAACTATTTGAAGAATTAAATAAGGGAGCCTTTCTTGCCTTTTTCTATGGCCATGGCTCAGATATCCAGATATTTAACCAAAAAATAATTTATACTCCTCCTGATATAAGCAATTTGAATTTTAAAGAAAAAATGCCTATATTTTTCTTTGGAACTTGTAAACCATCTTATTTTAACAAAATAGAAAGATGCGTTGGGGAAGAAATGATGATTGAACCAAATTCAGGTATTGCAACAATTGGTTCTTCAACACTTATAGGAATTGGGACATATAAGAATGTTCTTGAATCATTTTTAAGTATATTGTTTGATTACAAAATCCATACATTAGGTGAATGCTGCTTTTTAAGTCAGGTTCCAAGGTGGTATATTTTACTTGGGGACCCAACTTTAATTTTACAAATTCCTCCTCCTTTGATAAATTTAACCTATCAAGGTGAAATTATAGATACAGTTGAAAAGGGTTTGTTTTTTGAATTCACAGATACACTGAATTTAGATGGAAAAGTCATTGTAAATCTCTTTGGGGAACCGAGATTTAAAATTTATCCTAAATTTTTACCAAATGTTCACTGCACTACTTATGTAAGACCTGATGACATATTTAGAGGAATTTTTGAAATAAAGAATAATATATACAATCCCAAGATTCCTGTACCTTTATATTTATCAGAAGATAGTTTTGGAAAACTCCTTTTATATTATGGAAGAAAAGGAAGGGGTATTGTTGGTGTTATTGATTCAATATATTTCAAAGAAAGTGCAGCCGGTATTGAGCTGGACAAAATCCCACCTATAATAAAAATTTTTTATCTTGGACAAGAAATAAAAGACTCGATGAGAATAAGAAAGAACGATGAAATTGAAATTGAAATTTTTGATAAAAATGGAGTATTAATCTATGGGAATGAAAGAATAAAATTAAAATTAGAAGAAGAATATGATTTAACGGATTATTATATATGTGAAAATGATGACCCAAGAAAAGGAAGAATAAAATTCAAAATACCTGAAAATATAACCTCTGGATACAAAAATTTAACAGTATCTGCCTATGATAACTTTTATAATTTAGGGATAGAAACAAAAATAATATACATTGAAGAGGAAGAAAAAATATCTATAAGATGCCTCCCCTTCCCTAATCCTTCAAAAAATAAAGTTTATTTTGGAATTGAAACAAATGAAGATGGAAAAATAGATTTAAAAATATATACTTTAAGAGGAAGACTAATTTATGAAAAAAGCGGAATTTATATAAATAAAGGATTTAATAAAATAGAATGGAATGGAAAAGATAGAGACGGAAATTTTGTCTCTAATGGAATTTATATTTATAAAATAGAATTTGAAAATTTGGAAAAAAATTATAAGAAAACAATAAAAGGGAAAATTGCAATAGTTAAATAAAAAATATTAAAATTAAAAATATTATGCCTATACCTGATGAACTTTTAAAAATTTTATGTTGTCCCAAATGTAAGGGAGATTTGGAATACAATAAAAAAAGGGATGTTCTTATATGTAAAAAATGCGAACTTGTTTATAGAATTGAAGAGGATATTCCAATAATGCTTGTTGAAGAAGCGATTCCTTTAAAGGAGTTTGAAAAAAATGAACCTGATTAATATTATTTTATGTTTTTTTGTGATAGATGGAAATACCATCAAAATTAAAAAACCTGATTTTAAATTAATAGAAAGCGGTGAATATGTAATACTTTCCTTTAAAGGAGGAACTCACGATTTTTCAAATCCAGGGGAACCTTCATTACCATGGAAAATATTTAAAATAGGAGTTGAAATTGATAAGGATGCAGAGATAAATTTTGAAATCGTTAAAACTCAGGAAATTGAAACAGATAAGAAAGTTATGCCATTCCCTTATTTTAAAAATGATGGTATGGAAGCAATATACAAACCAGATGAAAATAAATATATTAATTTTCCAGAAAACAATTTATTAAATCTTGGAATAGGAAGTTTAAGAGGAAGAAAATGCATAATTCTTGCATATACTCCATTTATGATTAGAAATAAAAAATTGTATTTAATAGAGGAAGCTAAAATTATTATAAATAAAAAAGATAAAAAGTTGAAAGGAAAATATAAGAAGATAAGGGATTATAAAATTTTTGGTAATTTTCTTGATAGCAAAACTTCTCCATATATAAAAATTTTTGATTCAAACCTTTCTTTCTTTGAAAGGTCTTTCTGGATCAAATTGATCATTAAAGAAGAAGGGCTATATAAAATTACTTATGAGGATATAAAAAACCTTGGTTTAGAGCCTTCCCTTTATAAAATAAATGAAATTGGGATATTTTCTCTATTTGGAGAAAGACTTAATCCTGCAAGGGATAGTATCCATTATTTAAATCCGCTTCCTTTCTCCTGTCCTTTCATATTCAAAGATATTGATAATGATGGATATTTCACAGAAAAGGATACTTTAATATTTTATTCACCCTCTCCAAAAAGAAGAAAATTTCAGAATAATGAATTTTCATATTACGAAAACCCATTCTCAGATGAAATTATTTATTTTCTTGCTCTTGAAAAAGGTGGTTCAGAATTCATGGATACTTTAAATGTTTCTCCAACAATATGGGATAAAGAAAGGAACTTTTGTTTGAATTATTATAGACATGAAAAAAATTTAGTAAATCTTGGAAAAAGAGGATTTAGATGGGAAGGGGAAGACCTTTCAAGGATATCTCTAAATATTGAATCAAGAACATTTGATTTTAATTTAGAAGACATTTATTCTCCTGATGGAAAAATAAGAACCGAAATTGTTGTTCTTGATAGCTCTGCAAATCCAGACCCTGTTCATGTTTCATATGAACTCAATGGAAATACAATTTATTCAGCAGTTTATCCAAGAACTGAATACAATACACTTCGTTTTTTCACTTCTTCTGTAAATAATCTAAAAACTTCAAATAATTTTAAAATAATATTAGGAACACAAGGGGATAAGGAAGATTATCTTTATCTTGATTTTTTTGAGATTGAATATAAAAGAATACTAAGAACATTTAATGAAATTCATATTTATGATACAACAAAAGGTAAAATACTTTATAAAATTTATACAACAAAAAAGGGTTATTTATTAGATGTAAGTGATTATAAAAATCCATTGTTTTTAAAAGGATGGGATTACGAAAACGATACATTAAAATTTTTAATAGAAAATCAAGGAGATTTTAAAGAATTTTATTTCACCCAGAATTTAAAAAAACCCCATAGTATAATTTTGATACCAAGTTTAAAGGAATTAAGGGATACTTTAAACCAGGCTGACTATATTATAATTACCCATAAAGAATTAATTTCTGCGGTTACAGGATATTTAAATTATAGAAAAAATAATTTATTTATCGGTGATTCTCAAATTCAAAATCCAAGAATAAAAATAGTTCCCGTGGATAAAATTTATGATGAATTTGGATTTGGTATGCCTGATTTTGTTTCAATAAGAAACTTTCTCGCATACACCTTTTATTTCTGGAAAGAACCAAAACCACTTTATGTTCTTCTTGCAGGTGATGGAAGTTATGATTATAAGAATTATACAAAGAGTGTTAAGAATTATATTCCACCAACTGAATGGGGTGAGGTTTTTGACCCTGATGCAGGAGGTGATTTTACATATGATATATTTTATGTTCAATTTGACCCCCCTTATAACGACCCGCCTGATATGATAATAGGAAGAATACCTGCAAAAAATGCAGGTGAAATTCTTGATTATATTGAAAGAGTTCACACTTATGAAAGGGAAGATATAAACTCAACATGGAGAAATAAAATAATGGGAGTTGCAGATGATGATAGACCTGAAAGTAGTTTAATTTTTACTTATGAATTAAGAGATTTCCTTATGGGTTTACCAAAAAATATTGACTTCAATGCAATATATACTGCCTTTTATCCTTTTGATTATGTATCAAGAACAAGACCTTTATCAAGAAAAGAATTTTATGAAGAAATTAAAAAGGGATATTTTCTTGTATTTTTATGGGGACATGGTAATCCTTATCAGATATTTCATGAAAAACTCATATATTTACCTGCTGACCTCTCCTTATTAGAGATAGATTTCAAAAGACCTCTTTTCTTTTTTGGGGCATGTAAACCCTCTGCCTTTGATAGACTTGAAATTTCTGTTGGTGAAGGATTCATGATAACACCAAATTCAGGAATTGCGACACTTGGTCCTTCCTCTTTAATAGGTTATGGAAATTATAAATGGGTTTTAACCGAAATAATGGAAGTACTTTATGATTATAAAATACACACACTTGGGGAAATTTATATTTCAGCAGGCGTTCCTGATAAGTATATATTACTTGGTGATCCTGCCCTGATATTTAATTTGCCCAAACCGGATATAAATCTTACATATCAAAAATCTTTCCTGGACACAATAATGAAGGGTTCAATGGCTGAATTCATAGATACAATAGAAGGGGAAGGAAGAATAAAATTAGAAGTTTTTGGTAATCCAAGAAAAAAAGTTGATACAACAGGTGCCTCTCCAAATCATCCGCCTTTGATAGATACTATTTATATAAGACCTGACAATATTTTTAAAGGATATTTCAGTTTAAAAAATGGAATATATCATCCAATCTTCGGGATTCCAAAATTCTTATCACCACAAGATACATTTGGAAAACTTATAGTTTATTATGGAGGAAAAGGGAAAGGGGTCGTTGGAATTATTGATTCGATATACTTTAAAGAATTTGATGGCTCAAAGATTGATACAACAAAACCAAAAATAAAATTATATTATCTTGGTAAGGAAATTAAGGATTCTACAAGAATAAGAAAGAACGATGAAATTGAAATTGAAATTTTTGATGAAAATGGAATATTAATCTATGGGAATGAAAGAATAAAATTAAAATTAGAAGAAGAATATGATTTAACGGATTATTATATATGTGAAAATGATGACCCAAGAAAAGGAAGAATAAAATTCAAAATACCTGAAAATATAACCTCTGGATACAAAAATTTAACAGTATCTGCCTATGATAACTTTTATAATTTAGGGATAGAAACAAAAATAATATACATTGAAGAGGAAGAAAAAATATCTATAAGATGCCTCCCCTTCCCTAATCCTTCAAAAAATAAAGTTTATTTTGGAATTGAAACAAATGAAGATGGAAAAATAGATTTAAAAATATATACTTTAAGAGGAAGACTAATTTATGAAAAAAGCGGAATTTATATAAATAAAGGATTTAATAAAATAGAATGGAATGGAAAAGATAGAGACGGAAATTTTGTCTCTAATGGAATTTATATTTATAAAATAGAATTTGAAAATTTGGAAAAAAATTATAAGAAAACAATAAAAGGAAAAATTGCAATAGTTAAATAAGGAGGTAAAATGCTTTATCCATTAACAGAAGAAGAGAAAATGATTAAAGATATTGCAAGGAAAATTGCAAAGGAAAAAATTGTCCCTGTAAGGGCAAAATTTGATGAGACAGAAGAATTTCCATGGGAAATAGTTAAAATAATGGCTGATGCTGACCTTTTTAGAGTATTCATACCTACAGAATATGAAGGGCTTGGAATGGGTGTATTTGCAATGTGTCTTGCAGTTGAAGAACTCTCCTGGGGATGTGCAGGGATTGCACTTTCTTATGCAGGAACAGGACTTGGAACATTCCCTATTCTGCTTTTTGGAAATGAAGAACAAAAAAGGAAATATTTACCGCAGATTGCAAGTGGGAAAATAGCAGCATTCTGTATTACAGAGCCACAGGCAGGTAGTGATGTTTTAAGTATAAAGACAAGAGCAGAAAAGGATGGTAATTATTATATCCTAAATGGTTTAAAACAGTTTATAACAAATGGAGGGGAGGCAGATATTTATACGGTTATAGCATTAACAGATCCAAAAAAGGGAATTAGGGGGGCAAGTGCTTTTATTGTTGAAAAAGGAACACCTGGACTAAAATTCGGGAAAAAAGAGAAAAAACTTGGGATAAGGGCATCAGCAACAAGGGAAGTGATATTTGAAAATGTTAAAGTTCCGAAGGAGAATTTAATTGGAAAAGAAGGGATGGGACTTTTTGTTGCAATGAAAACATTTGACCATGCAAGACCTGGTGTTGCTGCACAGGCAATAGGGATTGCGCAGGCTGCATTTGATGCAGCAGTTGAATATGCAATGGAAAGAAAACAATTCGGGCAACCAATAATTTCGTTCCAGGCAATTCAACACATGCTTGCAGATATGGCAATTAAAATAGAATCAGCAAGGGCATTAACATATGCAGTTGCAAGAGCAATTGATAGAAAAGAGGGGGATTTTTCAAAGGAAAGTTCAATGGCAAAATGTTTTGCATCAGATATTGCAATGGAAGTAACGATAAACGCAGTTCAGATATTTGGAGGATATGGATATATGAGAGATTATCCAGTTGAGAAGATGATGAGGGATGCAAAGATAACGCAGATTTATGAAGGAACAAATCAAATTTTAAGAAATATAATTGCCTCAAGTATATTAAAAGAGAAAAGAAAAGGGATTGGAACTTGAAAAATTAAGAAAAGAGCAGGAAAATCTAAGTAAAAGATTAAAAATCAAAAAATTAAATAAAAAGATAAAAATTTTTGGTGGATGTGATGTTTATTATTATAAAAATTTTGGAATAGGTGCCTTTATATTGATGAATGAAAAATTTGAAATTGTTGAAAAAAAATTCTTTAAAGATAAAATAGATTTTCCTTATATTCCCGGTTTTTTATCTTATAGAGAAATAAAATTTCTTATTGGTGCTTATAAAAAATTAAAAGTAAAGCCTGATTTAATATTTGTTGATGGAAATGGAATTTTACATCCAAGAAAATTTGGTATTGCCTCCCATTTAGGATTTTTTTTAAAAAAGCCAACGATTGGATGTGCAAAGAATTTACTCATTGGAGAATATGAAAAATTTGAACTTAAAAAAGGGAATTTTTCACCTGTAATTTTCAACTCAGAAGTAATAGGATATGCAGTTTGCACAAAAGATAATTTAAAGCCAGTATTTGTTTCACCTGGAAACCTTATAGATTTTGAAGACAGCATAAAATATACATTAATTTTTTCAAAATATAGAATACCGGAGCCAATAAGGATTGCACATATAGAAGCAAAGAATTATATTTTTAAGGGAGTTTAAAAAATTATTATTTTAATATAACCTTTATTTTCTTTAATAAATTTAATTCCCTTTGAATTAATGCCTTTTCTCAATTTGGCTCCGGATATATCAAATATTTGATAATTCTTTAAACTCTTCAAGTTTAAAAATGCTCTTTTATTTAAAATTAATGTTTTATAATATTTTTCTTTTATATTCACAGGGAGATGGGCACAAAGATGAAGAATGTTACTTTTATCAATACATATTTCCATACAGCCTCCATTCTCAGGTGGCGGAGGACCTTCAAACCATTCATCCCCTGCATTAAAAGAATAAAAAAACTGAGAAATACTTGGAAAAATGAAAGTCCCACTGGATGTTGCATAAATGGTTTCACCTTTTGAAGTAATTGATATAAACATCGTTGGTGAAAAATAAAGATCTAAAAAACTTTTTATCCATGTAATTCCCGAGTCAATAGATTTTGCAAAACCCATTTTTGTTAAATCTAATGTCCAGATTGTATAAACATATGGGGAATCTATCTCAATATCAGGACAAAAGCATCCTTGAGAGTCCTCACATATCGGAATATCTATTTCAAACCAACTGTTTCCTGTATCGGTTGAAAAATTATAATATATACCCGGTTCACCATTTCTAAAATCCTGCCATGCTACTGCAATAAAATTTCTTTTTGCATCAATTACAGGATATCTTTTAAAAGAAATTGTATCTTTTGAGATAATATAAGGGGAAGACCAGGTGAGTCCATAATCACCTGACTTTGAATAATATATTTTATTTTTATTTCTCCATACAACATGAAGAAAAGGAGGATAATATTTGATAAAACTTTGAGGAGAATTTTTAAGGGAGTCAAAAATGATTGTTTGAGGAAACCAATTCATGCAGGAATCAAATGAACAACTGAATTTTATTGAATAAGTTGTATCATCAATTTTATCCTCCCACACAAGAAAAACTGTATCCATATCATAAGAAGTTATAGAAAGCCTTGGTATACTATCCCCACCCGAGGGCTCAGCACCTGAAAAAGTTCCAACATTTACCACTTGAAAATAATTTAGGTTATAAGTATACCATACATTTATTGAATCCCACAAAAATGAAGGTATATAAACTTTAGGTGAATCAGCCACATAAGAGATCCTAAAATAAGATGAGATAACTGCCGTATGCAGAGGGATAGGGTTAGACCAATTCTGTCCCTGGTCCTCGGAATATACATAAAATATACCAACAGGAATAACATTTGCTTTACTTATAGAGATATAAAGAAGGATAAAAATTAAAATTTTCTTTTTCACGATTAAATTATACAGATTTTATTACTTCCAGTCAATAAAAATGTCATCTTTTGGTAAAAAATTTTTTCTATGAATATAAAAAAATTTAAAATTTTTCTTTATTTTAACACTATCAGGCTTATAAGAAATCTTCACATCTTTAAAAAATAAAGGAACTTTTATTTCAAAATAAGCAGATTCTAACGGTTTCCCCCATTTTTGAGTAGTAGTAAGGATGTATTTAGCCTTCTTATCTTTAAGCCTTTGAGCATATACCACCTCTATTTTTTTCTCTTCAAATGGTTTAAAATTTACAGGCATTATCAAATCATTTCCTTCTCTTTTAAAAACAAAACCTTTAATCTTTACATGAAAAGGATATTCATGATATTCATCAACAGGAAAAGGGTATCTCATTATTATTGAAGTATAAAAATTTGAAAGATTTTTAAAATAATAAATACCCCTTACTTTTAAAGTTTTATTTTGAATTTCTATTTTTATTTCCTCTTTCCAAAAATTTATTGGATTTTGAACAATCAAAAATAGCAGAAACAGTTTCATTTTAAAATTATAAAAGGTCTTACTATTTTTTTCTCAATTTTTCCCTTGAAATTTCAAAGACTTCTTCTGGTTTTATTTTATAAAGGCATTCATATTTATTTTCTTTTTTGAAGCATTTTCTTTTAAAACATGGTGAGCATTCTAAATTTTTATAAATATATATTGAATTCTTGCTTAATGGTCCTGTCCATAATGGCGAAGAGGAGCCATATATTCCGATTGATGGAATATCAAGGGCATTTGCAAGATGGAAAAGCCCTGAATCATTCCCTATAAAGATTTTTGAATTTTTTATTAGATAAGAAACTTCTATTAAATTCAATTTTCCAACAAAATCAATAAATTTTTTTTCCCATTTTTCAAATTTCTTTACATCTTTTTTACTTCCCAAAATTATAACTTTAAAATTGTTATTTTCAAAAATTTCACCAAGTTTTATATAATACTCTTTTGGCCATTCCTTTGAAGGACCAAAAGATGCAAATGGAGCAAAAACAACATAATTTTTGAAATCTAATTTGAAATTTATATCTTTTAATGGGAAATCTGGCTTATACTTCTCATTGTATTCAAGTCCAATCAATTTTAAATATGAATTTATAATGTGTTTTTTCTTATAATCTTTTTCAATTTTTAAAGATTTTGTTAAAAAAACATTCCTTAAAAAATTTTCATAACCAATTCTTTCTCTTATCCCATATAAAAATGTAAAAAAGGCAGAAGAAAAAGAATTGGGAAGAATATAGGAGATATCAAATCTTTGCTTTTTTATTTTAAATAAAAGTAAAAACAAATCTTTTTTATTTTTAAATGTAAAACTTTTAAAATCCCAAACAATTTCTTTTAAATTTTCCTTTATTAAAACATGAATTTCTGAATCAGGATATCTTTCTAATAATGCCTTTAAAAATCCCCTTGCAAAGATTGCATCACCAAGCCAGTTTGGGAATCTTACAAGAATTTTCAAAAAATTTTCTTTAAATATTTAAAAATACCTTTAAAAAAATTTTTACCTGTATTTTTAGAAAATATACCTTCTGGAAATTGATAATCCTCAAATGCCCTTTCCGGATGGGGCATAAGTCCTAAAACCCTTCCATTTTTATCGCAGATTCCAGCAATATTATTTATTGAGCCATTTGGATTTACAGGATATTCATCCTCTATATTTCCCTTTTCATCACAATATCTGAAAACAACAAGTTTTTCCTTTTCAATTCTTTCAATTATTTCTTTCGGTGCCACAAATCTTCCTTCTGCATGGGCAATTGGAATAGGTGAAATTTCATCAATAAATTCTGTAAAGGGTATATTTTTTTCTTTTTTTAAAAATACCCATCTATCTTCAAAAACCCCCTTTTTATTCAATTCTAAACTAACCCATTCTTTTCCATCAAAGAATGGTAAAATTCCTGCTCTCACAAGAACCTGAAATCCATTACATATCCCAAGAATTAATTTACCATCTTCATAAAATTTTTTCAATTCTTCAAATAAAAATTTCTTTAAATATATTGCCAAAACCTTCCCTGCTTTAATATCATCACCAAAAGAGAATCCACCTGGAATTACAAATAGATGATATTCATGAATTTTTTTAAAATCTTTTATTGATTCTTTTAATGGAAAAATTTTTGCATCAAAACCCGTTTTTAATAAAGCATACTGAGTTTCTTCTTCACAATTTGTTCCAGGTGCAAAAATTATGTATGCTCTTAATTTTTTATTTGCTGATTTCACCAACAAGTCTTACATAATCCCCTACTTTAATGTCCTCCCTTGTAACAGACCTTATATAACATGTTGATGATTTCTTTTTAACATTTAAAACTTGAAGTGTTCCAAGGAAAATATAAGGGGCTTTAACTCCTTTTATTTCCTTTTCCCTGTATATTTCGAATAGATCACCTATTTTTACACCATCCTCCTCGCCTGCATCTATTATGACAATTTCAAAGGGTTTTAATATTTCATTTTCTGAATGTGTCCTGTAAACTATCTGTGCCTTAATATCTCTTGTTGAAGGAACAAGTTTAACATCATAAGGAATCTCTGGTAAAGAAATTGGCATTATTAAATTATTTACATGGATCAAATCATAGGAAGGTAAAATTTCAACACAAGATGCTTTCTCACTTACTTTTAAAACTTTAATTTTTCCAAGTATTTTGAAGTAATTTCCAAGACTTCCTTTTCTTTTACTTTTTATACCAGGACCTATATCATAAACAAGGAATAAATCCCCTTCCTTAACACCGTCTAAGGAACCTTTATCAATATAGGCTTTTTGATAATAGTAAAGATTTTTAATTCCTTTTGGTTCTGTATCAATTAATTTTGCAAAGGGTTTTACATTTTCAACAAAATCAACAAAACCTGCAGAAAGGATAAGATCAGGAGCAACAGCTGGCAAGGGCGGCTTTAAAACAGTAACTTCAGGAACAGGAACTCTTTCCGGAACAGGATAAAAAGGTACACCAATTTTTGCTGCTTCTTCTGGTGGAATTTCAGGAATTACAAATACCTGCCCTGGATAAATCCAGTGGGGATCTTTTATTTTGTCCATATTTTCTTTCCATATCGCGACCCATGCAAAGGGATTATTATAATAATATCCTGCAATATCCCAGAGAGTATCCCCTTTTTTAACCACATGTTCCCTTACCTCTCCAAAAAGGAGAAAGGTAAGGAGGGTAAGCCCTGCTATTTTTTTCATTTTACCTCCTCCTCAAAAATATATTTTTTATTCAAAGCATTTCCAAAATTTGTTAATATTTCATAAGGAATTGTCTCGGCAAGATCTGCAATCTCATTAAAATCTATCTTCTCATTCCCTTGCTTACCTATAATAACTACTTCATCTCCAGGCTTAACGCCCTGTATATTTGTCACATCAGCAACTATCAAATCCATACAGACACTTCCTAAAATTTTTGCTTTTTTACCTTTTATAATAACATAACCTTTATTTGTAAGTTTTCTTAAAAGCCCCCAACCATAACCTGTGGAAATTGTTGCGATCTTCATTTTTCTTTGTGCTTTAAAAAGAGTGCCGTATCCAATACTTGTGCCCTTTTTAATTTCCTGAACTCTTAAAATATTTGCTTTAACTTTTACAACTTCATTTATCTTCAAATTTAAAACTTTATTTTGTGTTTGAGGGATAACACCAAAAAGCAAAATTCCTATCCTTGAAAAATTGAAGGGTTTTCTTAAAAGTTCACTATAAGAAATAAAACCTGCACTGCTTGCTGCATGAATCAAAGGAATTTTTGAAACATCAAAATTTGAAAGAACATTCAAAAATTTAGCAATTTGTTCTTTTGTAAAACCAGGGTCTTTTTCAGGAGATGCAAGATGAGTATAAACTCCGAAAAAATTAATTTCCTTCAAATTTAGAACACCCCTTATAAAATTTATAGCCTCATAATAAGGTATGCCAGATCTTCCCATCCCTGTATCAACTTCAACATGAATATTTATTTTTTTATTCCTTCCTATCCTCAAAATTTCTCTCAATGCACTCTTTGATTCAACTGGAAAAATAAAATCATTTTGGATAGCCTCTTTATACTCTCTTGGTAAAATTGGATTTAAAACAAGTATTCCCTTTTTAATATTCATCTCTTTTAAAACAAAAGCTTCTTCAATATTTCCAATAGCAAAATAATCGGTATCATTTAAAATTGTTCTTGCAACTTCTTTAAGTCCCAACCCATAGCCATTACTTTTTAAAACAGGAATAATATTATGAAATTTTTTAAGTTCAATTAAATTTTTTCTTAAATTCTTTAAATTCACTTCCATATAGCATTTATAACCCAATTGCATATTTTAATTTTAACTTATTTCATTTTTATTTTCAAAGTAATTTATAATTTTTTCAACTTCTTTTATATTCTTCTCAAACTCTAAAAGTTTTTGACCGGTTAAAATCTTCTCAGGTGGGAATTTTATATTCAAAAAATTTAAAAATACACCATTTTTTAAAATTTCAAAATGTAAATGCGGACCTGTGGCAAGCCCTGTTTTCCCAACCCATCCTATTATTTCACCCTGCTTTACCTTTTTACCTTTATAAATTCCACTTTTAATTTTATGAAGATGCCCATATCCAGTCTCATATCCATTTGCATGCTTTATTCTTATATAATTTCCATAGCCACCATTCCAACCTGCAAATTTCACATAACCACTTCCTATTGCCCTTACAGGAGTTCCAATAGGAGCACCATAATCTATTCCATAATGAGGCCTTCTAACTTTCAAAATTGGATGCAATCTCCTGTAAGAAAATTTTGAAGTAATTCTTGTAAATGGTAAAGGAGATTTTAAAAATCCTTTTTTAACTGATTTACCTTCCCTTGTATAATATCCCTTTTCATTTTCCTCTTTAAATAAAAAAACTTCTTTTAATCCAAAATATTTACCTTTTAATTTGGCATAAATTATCTCTCCAGCAATTTCCCTTTTGCCTTCAAAGGGCAATATACTTTCATATAAAAATAAAACAGAATCATTAGGTCTTATCTCTGAATTAAAATCTATCTCCCATGCAAAAATCTCTGATAAAGAGATTGCAAGATAATCTCCATTTTCCAAATCAGAGAAAGCATCAAAAAGGTTACTCTTTATCTCCTTTTTCACAAATCTATATTCTTTTTTATATGGTATATTTTCAACCCTGCCCTTATATCCTGAAGAGTCTTTATAAATATATATCTTTAAAAGAGGATTTTCTTTAGGCAGGTAAATAAATTCCTTTAAAATATCCTCACAAATTCTAATTTCAATCAAATCACCCTCTTTAATTTTTTTAGGACTCCATAATTTCTCAAAAGAGGAAATTACTTCGTGAGTAATTGATGGTAAAATATTCAATTTAAAAAGCAAAACATAAAGAAGGGCATCATTTTTTTGAAACTCGTATCTTAAAACATTTATCTTTTCATTTTTTTTATAATTTAAAAGAATATCTTTAACTTTTTCATCCTGTGGATTTTTTTTATTATAAATAGAGATATATAAAAAACAAATCAAAATAAATGTAAAAAATTTTACTTTCTGAAACATTTAAATAAATTATAAAGGAAAAAAACTTTCTATTTCATACAGAAATAATTATTTATGACTTCTTATTCTTTTTTTAATTACTCCTCTTTCTTTTTTCTCTTTTAAATTTTCTTTTACTTCCCCCTCCTTTTTCATCTCTGATTTTTTAATTATATTTTTTATGAAAACATCAAGAATACCATCTTCATCCTTATCATCTTTTACCTCAACTTCTTCCTTTAATTTTTGGGGTTCCCCTTTTAACGGTTTTTCTTCAATTGCAGATAAATAGGAGAAAAGGAAAAATAAAAGAAAAATTACCTTCTTCATCTCTTTTTAACCCTTAATGAATTTCTATAATTATAACTTCCTTTTTCATTTTTTTCAATCATCTTAAATTCTGATTTTATCTTTGGGTAATCAATCTTCATCTTTTCTTCTCTTTTATATTCCCTTTCATAGTTTTCTTTATTCTCAAATTTTATGGCAGGGTTTTCTCTTTTTTCAAAATCTTTTTCTATTTTTTTAGATTTTTTTGGTAAATTTTCTTTTTCAAAATCATCTTCAACATTCTTTTTCACTTCTTTTGGTTTTTCCAGTAAAATCTCCTCTTTTATAATTTTCTTCTCATTAAAACCTTCCTTTTTCTCTCTCAAAGGATTTTGAGAAGCCCAAAAAGGCTCTTTATCATAGTTCCTATATTTTTCTTCAATATCTCTATATTCTCTAACTTTTTTAGGAGGTATTTCTCTATATATAGGCCTTATTCTGTATTTGTATCTGTAAGTTTTGTAATATCTTGGATAAAAGTAATATGAGCAACAATCATGAAATTCAATCACATAAATTGGGCAGAAATCAAACCAGAAATGGAAAAGGATATGCGGATGATGGCAATCATAACAATACCAGGGAACTGGATGATATATGTAAACATAATATCTTGGTATAACATAAAAATGAGCCCATCCATAAAAATATACTCTTGGGAAAAAGTATGGAGGACAGAATCTATAACATATAAGGATTCCATCTTCATAATAATATTCATCAGGTGAAAGGGGTATAAACCAGTTTACATCAAAATAAGGGAGAGGATAAGGAGTTATAAAAGCATAAACATATTCAATGCCAGGCTCATCTCCTGCACACCATTCAATTTCTTCAAAATCATAGGGAAGATGATAAATCTTTCCTGCAATTACATAATTATTCCTTGCATATCTATTTTTAGGAAAAAGAACATGAACTTTACCTTCTGAATCAATGTTATAAACATAAAGATAACCTGATACATGAGGTAAAACCTTTATACTTATTTTTTCACCAGCAGAATAAACAGAGCCATTTCCTTTTATAGTCCATACTTCTACTTTTTTCGCTTGAAGTCCTTTAAAAAATATAACCACCATTATTGTTATTAACAATTTTTTCATTCCACACCTCCTTTTAAAATAAAAACTCCTACTTTTAATTCTCTATTTCCCTCATCAATTTGATAAGCCCATCTAAACTTAACTCTTCCATCTGAATAAATCTTTTCTATTCTAATCTTTGCAAAATGATTATCCCTTGTCCAGAAAATATAAGTATGACCCTCAATTGCTTCAAGAACACCAAGATTTGACCATCCCTTAATTGGAGCATAACCTATCTCATCAAAATTTTCTGTATAACCCATATCCTGCATCCAGGTATCCTCATCTCTTGCATATATAAAACCTGTATTCAATGTATCATCATATTCATAAAAGAAATCAGTTTCAGGATCTAAATAATATTTCACTTCATACTCAGAAAAATCATAGCCTGCTTCATCGGGATCCTGTGTATAACTTTCTAAATATTCAATTCCTTCGGGTCTTGGTGTATCAAAAACTATTTCATAGGAAAACTCACTTTCATTACCATTGAAATCAAAGGCAGTTACTGCATAATAGTAAGTAACACCATTTATAACATCAAAATCAACAAAACTTTCACAATTTGTTTCTCCTATTACTCTGTAAGGTCCGTCCGGGGAATGAGACCTCCATACCCTATAACCAGCAAGGTCAGGCTCTGGATTCGGTATCCAGTAAAGATAGACTTTTTCATCTCCTGTAACTGAATAAACTCCCCTTGGTGGACTCGGCGGTTCATTATCACACTCCCTTTCCTCATAAAAAATACACCCTGCAAGAAATATCAAGGATAAGATGCTTATTCTTTTCATCATCCACCTCCTTCAAACTCATTTTTCAATAATATTATATGAAATTAAAATGCCAGAAATTTTTAATAATTTTGCACAAAAATTATGCTTTTAAAAGAGTTTGTGTTTAAAAATTAATCAACCAGGAGAAAAATCCTCAAAAAGTTTAATTTTTTTAACTTTTTCAAATATCTCTTCTATTGCTTTTCCTAAAGGAGCAAGGACTATTCTTGTTTCTCCACAATCACATATGTATATTCCTTCACTTTTTTCCTTAACAGGTGAACCGCATATATCACAGAAAGAAATAATTATTTCAGGAACCATCTTTTTTGCCTTTTCCTCATATTTTTTCTCCTCAAGGTAATCTTTTACCCTTTCAAGAGCATTCATGAGTTCATTTAAAAATGTAACAGGAATTATAAATCCATTATAAGAAGGAACATATTCATCTTTTTCTTTAATCTTTTCATATTGCCTTATTTCAAGCAAACAAAATTCCTTATAAGGATGAAGTTTAACCCTTATTTCATCTTCCCCGACCGGAAAAGATATGATTTTCTTTTCCATATAAAACCTCCTTTTAATTTTTAATTATAATGAAAAAAGGTTTATAATTTTAAATTAAATGAGAAAATCTCTTTTTATATTTTATTTAATATTCTTAATAGGAATTATTATGCCTTCACCTATTATAAAATCAAATATAAAGAATGTTGATATTTTAATTCATTTCTCTTATCTATTTTTTCTTTCCCTTTTAACATTCCCTTTAATAAATTTATCCATTTCTCTCTTATTCCTTATCATTTTTTCTTTTTTAACCGAGATCCTCCAGATTTTTATTTCTACAAGAAATTTCTCATTAAAAGATTTTTCATCTGATTTAATGGGTATAATGCTTGCATTTTTAATTTATAAATTTATATTAAAAAAGGAAAAAAATGTATTTGTTCTATTTTCATCAATCTTTGGGATAGGTTTTATAAAAGGGGGAGGAACAATTGCCTCAATTTTTTCAATAATTTTATTTTATATCTTTAAACCAGGTTTTTTAGCAATTTTAATTTTATTTATTTTAACAATAATATACACTTTACATTTTGAGAAATTTTTAAAATTTGAAAAGGACCCTTCCTTTTTTGTTCTTGATGAGTTTTCTGGATTTTTTTTAGTTCTTCCATTTTTAAATTTTAATTATTTATTAATAATTTTATCCTTTTTACTCTATAGAGCATTTGATATTTTAAAGCCTTTCGGCATTAAAAAATTAGAAAGAATCAAAACCTTTGGAATTCTTTTGGATGACTATGCAGCAGGTATTTTTACTTTAATTATTATCATTATTATCAAATTCCTATTTCGTCAGGCATCACCCCTGCTTCATCCATTATCTTCTTGGCAACATATATCTTTGAATTCATTCTTAATGCTATTGCTATTGAATCAGATGGCCGCGCATCTATTGTAAATACTTTACCCGAAGCAGTCTCAAGTACAATTCTTGCAAAATAGGTTCTATCCCTTACATCATTAACAACAACCATAGGGATTTTAACATCAAGGGCATTTAAAATTATCTTTATGAGGTCATGGGTTAAAGGTCTTTCAAATTTTTGATTCTTTAAAGCAAAATAGATTGCATGTGCTTCGAATTGTCCTATCCATATCGGGAAGAATCTTGGGCCTTCTTTTTCTTTAAGAATTAGAATGTAATTTTCTAAATTCTGCTCCTGCACAACATTATATACTTCAACTTCTATAACATTTTCTTTCATCTTATCCACCTCAGAAGGATCCCAAGGAGAAGGGAAAGAGAAATTCCAAGGAATCCTTCAATTATTTTTTTCTTTTTAAAAAATCTTGGCAATAAAAAAATATAAGAAATGAAAAAAATATAAGGATATAAAAAAGAAACAAAAAAGGCAAAAATTCTCTCAAGATATCCATAATATTTCCAGAATCCCTTAACAAGGGGCTCTTTTTTAAAGAAAGTATTATTTATTGAGTGTAAAAATATCCATATAAAATATGTTACAAATATTAAAGAGACAATTAAATAGGAGTAAAAAGGGTCAAAATAAAATTTTAAAAATCCTCTGTCTTTATAAATTACATCTGGTAGGGGCAAGAGAGAAAAGAGGAAAATGAAAAAAATATGGAGAATTTGATCAATCAAAAAATAGTAAAAATTTTCTCCCTCTTCCTTTTTTGTTAAATATATTTTAATCTGATCTTGAAAAAGGTGTAAAAGGGCAAGTGAAATAGAGGAGATAAAAACAAAGAAGTTTGTGCTATAAGGAATTGATAAAAGAATTAAAAAGAAAAAAAGAATTAAGGAATGGATTATAACACCGTAAAATTTTTTCGTCTTTGTTTCAAAAAGTTTATCTGTTTGAAAAGGATAATCAACAAGAAAATGGGCTAATAAAAAATGGGAAAAAAAGAAACTATTCACCTTCCTCCTTAACAATCCATATTTTTAAATTCACCTCAACTTCGGGATGGAGTTTCAATGGAATTTCATAAAAACCAGGATCTTTTAAAGGTTTTTTAAGTCTCACACTCCCTTTTTCTATCTCAATCCCCCTTTTATTTAACTCTTCAACTATATCATGAGATGTAATTGCACCATAAACCTTTTCTTTTCCCTTCAGGTAAAAGGTTATTGATAATTTTTCAATCTTTTCTCTTATTTCCTCGGCTTCTTTTTTTCTTTTTTCTTCTTTCCTCTTCCTTAATCTCTCCATCTCCTCGTATTCTTTCAAAACACTTTCCGTTGCCTCTTTTGCAAGTCCTTTTGGAATTAAATAATTTCTTGCATATCCATCCTTCACATTCAGAATCTCGCCTCTTTTACCAAGCCCCTTTACATCTTCAAGTAATATTATTTTCATTTATAAATAATAAACCTGAACAAATGGTAAAAGCGCCATCTCCCTTGCCCTCTTTATTGCAAGGGCAAGTTTCCTCTGATGATATGCACAAAGTCCTGTCTGCCTTCTTGAAATTATTTTTCCTCTTGGTGTTAAAAATTTTTTTAAAGTTTCAACATCCTTATAATCTATAATTCCTATATTCTTTTTGCAGAATTCGCATTTTGCCATAAAAACCTCCTTTAAAATGGTAAATCCTCGTCAGGCTCTTCCTCAATAATTCCCTCTTCTTCAGGAATTTCTTCTTGAATTTCTTCTGCTTTTTTCTCTAAAAACTGTATTCTAAAACCTATTATTTCTATTAAACTTTTCTTTTGACCATCAGAAGTTTCCCATGATCTATAATTTAATCTTCCTTCAAGCAAAACAGGTGAACCTTTTGATAGTTTCTTATGACACCTTTCAGCAAGTTCCCCAAATGTTTTAATATCTATGTAAAGTGTATCTTCTTTCCAGCCACCTGTTAATGGATCTTTATATAATCTTGAAGAAGCAATTCTGAATTTTGTTACAGGGGTCCCTTTTGGAGTAAAAGTCATCTGTGGGTCATCTGTAAGCCTTCCTGATAATAAAACATAATTAACACGAGGAACCTTTAAATCCGCCATTTATTTTCTCCTTTTTTTAACTCTTTTTACATTATCCTCTCTAATTATCATAACTCTATAAATTTCATTTACAAGCCTTATTTCTTTTTTTATTTCAGAAGGAGTCCCTGGTGGAGATGAAAACTTTAATATAAAATAATGACCTTCTTCCTTTTTTCTTATTGGATATGCAAATTTTCTTATACCCCAATCTATCAATTCATTTATCTTTCCATTTCTTTCTTTTATCATGTTCTCAATTTTTTCAAGGACCTTTTTCTTACCCTCTTCAGGGGTCTCTGCATCCAAAATCATCATCATCTCATAATCTCTCATATTTCCTCCTAAGAAAATTTAAATTCTATTATTTCTCTGTCTTTAATTATGTAATCTCTCCCCTCTATTCTCAAAAGCCCTTTTTCTTTTAAAAGGCTCCAAGAGGGGTAATTTAAAAAATTTTGTAAATCAACAACCTCTGCTTTAATGAATCCTTTCTGAATATCAGAATGAACTTTACCAGCAGCCTCATAGGCTTTTGTCCCTATTTTTACAGGAAAGGCAGAAACAATACCTCCTTTAACTGTATAAAAAATTATATAACCGAGTTTTTTAAAGGCTTCCCATAAAATATCAGAGGGAGAATAATTACCTTCTTTTTTCAAAAAACTTTCCATCTCTTCTTTTTCTTCCATCCCTTCAAGCTCTTCATAAATTTTTAAAGGACATGGGTAAACTCTTTCATCAAATTTATCTACCCATTTTAAAAAATCCCTGTTTCCATCAGTATTTAAAACAACTATTCTTTCCTTTCCGGAAAGCAAACCAAATTCTTTATCAAAAAATTTTTCGCCTTTCTCAAGTTTATTTTTCAATTCTAATATAAAATTGTACTTTTCAATTCCTTCCTTTGTTTTATCCTTTGAAAACTTTTGCTCAAATTTTTCAATTTTTTGCAAATCAGAAAGATAAAGTTCAGATAAAAGAACCTGGTATTCTTTCAAAGGATTTATTTCATTAAGGGGTGTTGGAATGTCAGGATTTTTAAAAGCCCTTAAAATAAATATTAAAACTTCACACTCTCTTATATAGGATAAAAATTCATTTCCCAGACCTTCACCCTTTGATGCCCCTTCTATTATCCCTGCAACATCAATTATCTCAGTTGTAGCATTTCTTATCTCCTTCGCATTTATTTTTTCACCTATCTCTAAAATAAAGGGGTCTTCCAGAATTGCTTTTCCTACATTCTTGCCTCTTGTCGTAAAAGGATAAGGTGCCACTTCTTTATTTGCCTTTGTTAAAATATTAAAAAAAGTAGTTTTCCCAACATTGGGAAAACCAACAATCCCTATTTTTTCCATTATAAAATATAAATTATAAAGAAAAAAATTGAGATTCTCCAAACAGATACTATATAATTAATTCTTATGAAATTTTTATATTTTATTTTTATTTCTTATTTAAAGTTTAATCTCTGGAATGGAATAGAAATATACCTGAAAGAGGAAAGAGGCTATCCACTTGTAAGCTTTATGGTTATTATTCTTTCAGGAAGTGCCTATGAAAATCCTGAGGAACTCGGGCTTACTCATTTCCTTGAGCATATGCTTTTTGATGGAACAAAAAATTATAAAAGGGAAAAACTAAATGAGGAATTTTCAAATAGCGGAATATATGTAAATGCCTTTACAAGAGAAGATTATACAGCCTTTTTCTTTACAGGCCCTTCTAAAGAGATTAAAAAAGGAATTTATCTTCTTTCTGAAATGCTTTTTGAATCAAATTTTCCAGATGAGGAATTTGAGAAGGAAAAAAATGTTGTAATTGAGGAAATGAATATGGAAAGAAAAAGAGAAGAAAATATTCATGAGGAAGAGGCTATGAAATATCTATTTGCAGGACTTCCCTATTCAAATCCTGTAATAGGATATGAGGAAACAATTAAGAATTTAAAAAAGGAAAACTTAATAAATTTCTGGAAAAAGCATTATATACCCCAGAACATGAAAATAATTGCAGTTGGAGATTTTGAAACCGAAGATATTTTAGAAATGATAAGAATTTATTTTGGTAAATATCCACCAGGAGAAAGAATCTATTTGGAAATGAATAAGATTGAATATAAAGAAAAGGAATTTTTTAAAAAAAGAGGTGATTTTACAAAAAATTATATAACAATAGGATTTAATGCACCTCTTTTAAATGAAAATTTTTCTGAATATTTCATGATTTTAAACAAAATTTTAAATTCGGAAAAGATAAAAGAAAAAATAAAAAATAAATTTGAAGGGGTTGAAGAAATTCATTTTGATTATGTTGCAAAAAAAGGAGCATCAATTTTAAAGTTTTATGCAGTCTATGAAAATGATTTAACTGATAAAATTTTCAATGAAATAGATAAAGTTATAAAAGAACTTATTTTTGATATAAAAGAAAAAGATTTTGAAGGTGCAAAAAATTCCTTAATTTATGAAAAGATTTATAATGAAGAAAATTATACATATGCTCTCATATTTAAAAGTTATTACATACCCTTTGGAGGACCCTCCTTTGAGGAAAAAATTTATGAAAGAATAAAAAGGGCAAGATTCAAAGATTTTAAAAATTTCTTTAAAAATTACGATTTTGAAAAAAGAAGGGGATTTGCAAGTTTAAAGGGAAAGAAAGAAGGTTATGGAGAATCAAATATATATAAAATTGAAAGGAAATTTGTGGGAGGCACGAAGGTTTTATTCAAATATGAACAAGATTCGAAAATATTTGCAATGAACATTTTGATCAAGAATAGAAATATGATTGAAAGAAAAGGGGCATCTGAAATTTTATCAAGAATCTTATATAAAAATTTGAGTCAACTTGAAGAAATTGGAGCAAGAATAAAAACTTATGATGACCCTTATCTTCCCTTTGATGATTATTATCATAGAAGGGATTTCATCTATATAAGACTTGAGATTCCAAAAGAAAATGCCTTAAAGGGAATTAAAGTTTTAAAGGAAAATTTAAAAAACTTAGATTTTAAAGAGAATGAGATTAAAAGTATAAAGGAAGAATTAATTTCAATTTTAAAAAGGGAAGAAAAAAATCCTTCTTATGTTTCTGAAAAAGTTTTATGGGAAAATTTATTTGAAAATAAAACATTTTCAAAACCACTCCTTGGGAATGAGAAAGAAATTGAGGGATTAAGTTTAAATGAGTTAAAGGAAATTTATAATAATTTCTTATCAGAAGGGAATTTAATAATTGGTGTTGTTTCACCATTTACCTTTGAAGAAATAAAAGAATATTTAAATATTTTTAAAACAAATAGTTTGAATTTTCCACCTGAATATATTGAAATAAAGGGCAAGGGGTTTATTAAAAAAATAAATATAAATTCAAGAGAAACTTATATAAGAATTGCAAGAATAATACCATCTATAAAAAATGAAGAAAACCCTGCCTTGAAATTGTTATCCCTTATAATCTCAAAGAGAATGCAGGAGATAATAAGGGAAAAAATGGGTGCTTCTTACAGGCTTGGAGCAAGTGTAAGTGATTATGAAAACTTTTCATTATTTGAAATTGGAATAGGGACTTCTCCAAATAAATGGAAAGATGTAATTGAAAAAGTTTTTGAAATAATAGAGGCTTTAAAGAAAAACCCTCCAGGGGCTGAAGAAATTGAAAAAATATTATCTTCTTTTTATGGAAGGAATTTGAGATTCCATCAATCAAGAATAAATCAGGCATACTTTATGAGTTTTTATGAACTTGTTGGAGCCGGGTATGAATATGATCTAAATATTTTTGAAATTTTAAAAAGCGTTGATTATAATAAATTACCTTATTTGATTGAAAAATATTTAAAAAAGGAAGAATTGGGAATTGTTGTAGCAGGAAAAATGGAGGAGGAATGAAGAAATTTAAAGAAAAAAATTTTAATTTATATGGTTTTTATCCTGTTGTCCCCTGCATAGTTTTAGTAAAACACGGTGAAAAATTAAACGGACTAACAATAGCATGGCATACAGCCCTTTCAGCAGTACCACCACTTTATGCTGTCTCTATATCACCTAAAAGATATTCTTATATTTTAATAAAAGAGGCAAAAGAGTTCACAGTGAATTTTATTCCTTTTGATAAAAGCTTCCTTTTCGGAGTTTTTGGAAGAATAAGCGGAAGAGAAATGGATAAGATAAAAACCTTTGAAGTTGAAATTGAGGAGAGTAAAAAAATAAAAACACCAATTTTAAAAGATGCATTTATCTCTTATGAGTGTGTATTAAAGGATGAAATTGAAGCAGGAGACCATTTCTTATTTATTGGGGAAATTGTGGGTTCCCATGAAAAAGAAGAATTTTTTGAAGAGGAAATACCGAATTTAAAAGTTTATGAACCATGTTTTTATCTTGGAAAGGATATTTATGCAAAGGCAAAAATTGGTTTTATAAAACATAAAATCTCAAGAGGGGAAATAGACAAAATTTTAAAATTTAGAAGCAAGATTTGAGTTAATACCTTTTTTTCCTTTATATTCTCTCCTTCAACATATACAGGCTCTTTGAGAGAAAATTAAGCAAGATTTGACTTAATACTTTTTTTTCCTTTATATTCTTTTTTTCTCCCTTAGAATTTTTAGAAAAGAGATGAAAAAATTTTTATTTTTAAAAATGAATAATTTGATGAAACTCAACAAAAAGGGTATGTGGATAAATTCGGGAGTTTATAAAAAAATTATTCATTTTGAGGGAAAAAATTTAAATATAAGTTGTGGATAAATATGTTGATAAAAGGAGAAGGATAAATGGAGGAGAAAAATTTATGGAAAAAAGTACTTGAAGTATTGGAGGAAGAAATTGATAGAAATATTTTTGAGGGCTGGTTTAAAAACACAAGAGAAATAGAAATACTGGAAGATAGGATAATAATAGAAGTTCCTAATGCATTTGTCGGACAGATAATAGAGAATGTTTATATGAATAAGATCAATAACATATTAAAGATAATGGGTTATACAAATTTAAAAATTATATTTAAACCAAAAATAAAAGGGGAAAGGGTAAAGGAAGAAGAAAAAATAAGGGAATTTTATAAAAGAGAAATAAAGGGGCTATCCTCGAGATACAAATTTGAAAATTTTATTGTGGGGAAAAGTAATGAGGTTGCCTTTGCTGCATCAAAGGCTGTGGCTGAAAACCCTGCAACAGTTTACAATCCACTTTTTATATATGGAGGCGTGGGACTGGGGAAGACACACCTTCTCCATGCAATAGGAAATCACATTGCTATCAAAAATAAAAATTTAAACATAATATACACAAGTACAGAAAATATAATGAATGAAATGGTCGAGGCTCTACAGGGAAGCAAAATGCCTCTTTTCAGAAAAAAGTATAGAAAGGTTGATGTTCTCTTAATTGATGATGTTCATTTTTTACAGGATAAATTTGCATTACAGGAGGAACTATTCCACACCTTTAATTCACTCTATGATTTAAAAAAGCAAATTGTTTTAACCTCTGATAGACCACCATGGGAGATAAGGAATGTAGAAGAAAGACTTGTTTCCCGTTTTCAATGGGGACTTGTTGTTGATATAAAACCACCTGATTTTGAAACAAGGGTTGCAATCTTAAAATTAAAGGCTAAAGAAGAAAATGTTGAAATAACAGATGATGTTATAAATTTCATTGCTTCAAAAATTAAAAAGAATATAAGACAACTTGAGAGTTCCCTGGCAAGGATAAAAGCCTTTTCATTCTGTTATAAAAGAAAAATTGATATTGAAATTGTTAAGGAAATTTTAAGAGATTATCTGGAAGCAGCAAAGGAAAACGAGCCTGAAAGGATAATAGAAATTGTTGCAGAATTTTTCAATTTGACAAAGGAAGATATATTAAATGAAAAAAAGACAAAAGAGGTTGCCCGGGTAAGGCAAATTGTTATGTATTTTTTAAGATATCATCTTAACATGCCATTAAAGGAGATCGGGAAAATAATAGGTGGTAGAGATCATTCAACCGTAATTCATGGAATAGAAAAGATTGAAAATTTGCTTGAAAAGGATCAGGATTTAAGGGAAAAAATTGTGGAAATTGAGAGGAAAATTAGGTGGATTTAATTTTAAAAAAGTTTTCCACAATAATTTCAACATTAAAAAATTTATGAGGGATAATAGACTTTTTATTTATCCACACATTATAATAATATTAATAAAAATATTTATAAATTAAGAAGGAGTAAAAAATGAAATTTCATGTGGAAAAAAATTTATTTGAAGAAAATGTTAAGAGTATAATTGCAGCACTTCCTTCAAGAACAACTCTTCCAATTCTTGAAAATATATTAATAGAGGCAAAGGAAAAAATATATTTATCCTGTACAAACCTTGAACTTTCTTCAAAGATAAGTTTTGAAGCAAAGACCCTTGAAGAAGGTATTGTTGCTGTTGATGGAAAAAAACTTTATAAATTACTTAATGATTTACCAAGTGAATTAATAGAATGTTCTCTTGTTTCTGGAGATTTTGTAATACGCTTTTCAAAAGGTGAATATAAATTCAGGATAATGGATCCTGAAGATTTTCCAAAAATTGAAAAGTTTGAAAGTAATGTAAGGTTTGAAATAGATTCAAATATTTTATTAAAAGGGATTCAAAAAGTAAGCTTTTGCGTAGCGAAAAATGATCCAAGAGCATATTTGAATGGAATACTTTTTGAATTTAAAGAGGGAAGATTAAATATTGTTGCTTCTGATGCTCACAAACTTGGTCTTTACACTTTTCCTTATGAGGCAGATATTTCTGAAAGAATAATTGTAAATCCAAAAATTGAGGATTTTATTGAATCAAGAAAAGGTGAAAAAATAAACATATTTGTGAAAGAAAATAATATGTGTATAGATTTTAAAAATGGATTTTATTTGATAAGATTAATTGACGAAACATATCCAGCATATCAGGATGTTATTCCAAAGGAGCCTCCAAATGTTTTTGAATGTAACAAAAAAGATTTACTTGATACATTAAAAAGACTGATACCATTTACAAGCTCACCAAATTATCCAATAAAAATGAGTTTATCCCCCGGTAATGTGGTGATAACTGCACAATCACCTGAATTCGGGGAAGCAAGAGAGGAAATTCCCTGTGAATATACAGGAAAAACAATGGAAGTGGGATTTAATGCAAGATATTTACAGGAAATTGTTAAAGAGATAGATGAAGATACCGTTATTATAAAATTTACAGAGCCTGAAAGGGCAGCACTTATAAAAGGATATGCTGCAGAAAATTATTTATTTCTTCTCATGCCTATAAGGCTCTAAGCTTTGTGCAAAAGGACACTTAATATCAATCTTTTTATATCTATTCTCTCCAAAAGAATAATAGGCTGATATTTCAAACAAAAAATTTTCAAGACTTCCTTTTAGAATTTTTTCTTCTTTAGAATAAAACCAGATAATATCCTTTTCTTTTAAATAATTTATTGCTATTATTAAGTAAAGATTACCAGGTATCATATCCTCTATATCTTCACCTGATGGAATTGGTCTTGCAGGGTCAGCACCAATCTGTGTATGGGAGTGAAAATCTCCAAGTATTTTATATTCCATACCCATTGATTTTATAAGTTTTTCTATCCTTTTAATTCTCTTTGCAACAGGCTCAACGTAATAAGGTGTTCTTCTTGCAGATTGAACAACCTGTGCATCCTCAACTATTATAACTCCTTCTGCTTTATATCCAAGCAAAAGTCCAAAACATTCCTGATGAAATACTTCAGCGCTTCCTATTATCATCTCAAAAAAAGCAGGTTCTTTTAAAATGACCTTTTCAGGTATTTTTATTTCATTCATAAAATTAATTATAATTTTGAAAGGATAATTATTTCAATTTATAATATAATTTATGAATTATGGAGAATTAGAAAAAAGTGAAAAATTAAAAAAGGGTGTTTTATTAAAAGAATTTATAAGTTCCTTTTGTGAAAACAATTGTCTTTATTGTGCTTTTAGAAAGGATAGGGATTTTGAAAGAGAATTTATTTTTCCTGAAAAACTTTCAAAAAACTTTTTTGAAAAATATGAAAGGGGTTTTGCAAATGGAATTTTTTTATCCTCTGGAATATTTAAAAATCCTGATGAAACTCAATATCTTATAAATAAGTGTGCAATCATTTTGAGGAAAAAATATAATTATAAAGGTTATATTCATTTAAAAATTATGCCAGGAGCAGATTACGAAGCAATAAAAGAGGCAATTATTTATGCAGATAGGGTTTCATGCAATTTTGAGGCACCAAAAGAGGAGCATTTAAAAAATATTTCAAAGGATAAGAATTTTAAAAAACTTTTTAACACAATATTAAAAATAAAAAGAGCATATTTTGAATTAAAACAAAGATATGGTAAAGTGCTTCCCTATGGTATTTGCACCCAGTTTGTCTTTTCCCCTTTAAATGAAAAGGATATTGATTATCTTGAATTTACTGAATTTTTATACAAAAAATTAAAACTTTCAATGGTTTATTTTTCTCGTTTTATGCCAATTCAAGGAACACCATTTGAAAATTTAAAGGAAGTTTCTTTATTGAGAGAAAAAAGGGTTTATCAGGCAGGATTTTTAATAAGAGATTATGGATTTAAATTAAAGGATTTGATTTTTGATGAAAATGGTAATTTAATTCTTGAAAAGGATCCAAAAATAGTTTTTGCTGAAAAAAATAAAAATCTCTTTCCAGTTGATATTAAAAAGGCAGATTATGAAACTTTATTAAAAGTTCCTGGTATAGGTCCAAAAAGTGCAAAAATAATAATAAATTTTAGAAATGAGATAAACTTGAATAATGTTTCAAAATTTATAAAAAATATAAAAAGGGCTTCCCCTTATATTTTAATTGATGGTAAAAAACTTTCCTCTGAATCATTATTTTAAATTCTTTCAAATTCATATTCCATTCCATCATAACTTGCGATACAATTTATCCCTGTATTTTTTGAAAGATTTAAAGCAATATCCTTTGGATTAGCCTTTATCACTTTCATTCCAAAATGGGTTATTATAAGATTTTTAGGATTTAAAAAATTTATTACTTTTTCCATTTCTAAAAAACTCAAATGATCAACATTTTCTTTTGGCTCATATAAGACCATATGAATTATAAAATTTTCAGAACCCTTATAAAATTCAAAAAGTTTTTCATCAAAGGCAGTATCAGTTATAAATGATAAAGAATACTCCGGAAGTTTAAAACCAAAGCATTTCACATCCCTATGAATGTGATATGGTGATATATGGAATTCAATTCCATTTATTCTAATAATTTCTTCAGGCTTTAAAATATGAATCTCTTCCACACTTTCCCTTAAATAAGAAAAAAGGATTGGTTCAGGATGTAAGGCATCCTCTGGTAAAAATACCTTCCCCCTTTTTTTAAATCCACCTTCTGTTATTGCCTCAACAATAACATTTAAAGAGGCAGAATGGTCAAGGTCTTTATGGGTTATAAAAATACTTTCTATTTTTGAAATATTTATCTTTTTTCTTAAGATTTCATAAAGGGCACATGGTCCTGGATCAATATAAATATATCTTCCATCTTTTTCAATCAAATATCCTGCTGCCTTTCTAATTCCTTTAAATACTACAAACCTTCCACCACCTGTTCCAAGGAATATCCATTTAATTTTCTCTTTCATTTTAAAATTTAATTATAAAATAGATTTTATAAAAAAATCCATTTCCTTTAAAATAAACTTGTGAGGATTGTTGCAATTTTAACTGATTTTGGGAATAAAGACCCATTTGTAGGATGTGTTAAGGGAGTGATTTTAAACTATAAAAAAGATGTCAATTTTGTTGATTTAACAAATGAAATTACTCCTTATGATATTCTTGAGGCTTCTTTTTGGATAGAAAAAGTTTACAAATATTTTCCTAAAAATACAATATTTTTATGTGTTGTTGATCCTGGTGTTGGTTCAAAGAGAAAAGGTATTGTTTTATTTAAAGATGATTATATCTTTATAGGACCTGATAATGGGATATTTACATTGCTTTATAAAGGGAAATTCAAAGTTTTTGAGATTCTATATGAAAAAGAAAAAGTTTCAAAAACATTTCATGCTCGTGATGTTTTTGCAATTGCTGCAGGAAAAATTTTAATAGGTGAAAAAGATTTTTTGAAACCCTTAAAAAAATTTAAGAAGATCAATTTCCCAAAGGCGATAAAAATAAAAAATAAGATTTATGGACACATTCTTTTCCCTGATAAATTTGGAAATATTATAACAGATGTTCCTAATGAATGGATTTGTGGGGATGAAATTCTTTTAATAAAAAATAGGAAAATAAGGTTTGCTGAAACATTTTCAAAGGTAAAAAGAAAGGAATTATTATTTTATAAAGGGAGTTTTGGAAATATTGAAATTGCTCAAAGAGAAGGAAATGCCTTTTTAGAATTAAAAGCAAAAAGAAACGAAAAATTTTTAATATT